>JBGSIP010000305.1:0-3578 GCA_041742495.1 Planctomycetaceae bacterium | reverse complement strand
GGCAGCGACTGCCGTGCCACTGCGATCAGCATCGGCCGCCTGACTGGATACCAGAGCCCGAGAGCCCGCGGTGGAAACCAGCAGCAACACGCCAACGGCAATCCAGCGACCGGAAGGCCGCTGGGGGGAGGGCGTCTGGCGGTCGGAATCAACAAATCGCATTGCTTCTCCCAGTCCCACCGGCGCGGCTGGCGGACCTAGCCATCGATTGAACGAAAACACATCGGAACTCACTCATAGTACGAAAATGCCAAAGATTTCAAAGGCGTAAATTGCGAATTCTTCGAGTCGCGCTGGGGCGAAAGCGTCCGGCGTCCCGGTGGTCAGACCAGTTGTACGCCGGCGTCCTCAGCGATATCGATTCCGGCGAACAGCAACGGGTGACCCTCGGCATAGTGATCGACAACTTGCGGGCGTATCCGTCTCCGCAGGCAAGGTACGGGCGACTGCCAGGAATTCACTAGCAGCACGCTGAAGTCGGGACACTTCCTTGGACAATGTCAAAGACAGACGTTCTACTGGGAGCACGAAGATCGGTTCAACATATTTGTATGTTTACAGAATTGGGGATTCCCAGATGACCCTCGCTCGCTGGCTGCTGGCCTCGTGTCTGGCTGTCGTGGTGCTGACTTGCGCTGTCGTTCGACCGGTCGCGGCGGAATCGCTGCTCGTCGAAGCTGAGAGCTTCCGTGATCACGGTGGTTGGTCTCTCGACACGCAGTTCATTGACACGATGGGGTCGCCGTACCTGCTGGCCCACGGCCTCGGGACGCCGGTCGCCCCGGCGCAGACCACCGTTCAAATCGCTACGTCTGCGGAATATCAGGTTTACGTCCGCACGCTCGATTGGGTCGCACGCTGGAATGCCCCCGGCACTCCGGGCCGATTTCAGTTGGCCGTCAACGGTCAAGTACTCCCGGAGACGCTGGGCACGACCGGAGCGGAATGGGCGTGGCAGTTGGCCGGTTCGGTACAAGTGCCGGCTGGAACTTGCGAGTTGCAACTGCTGGACCTGTCCGGATTCGACGGCCGCTGCGATGCCATCTATTTGACCACGACCGGAACCGCGCCCCCGGACGACGGCACCATTCTGCCCGGCTGGCGACGTCAACTGTTGGGGCTGGCAGAGAGTCCCACCGAGAAAGCTGGCTACGATCTGGTCGTTGTGGGCGGGGGCTACTCTGGCATGGGGGCTGCCATTTCCGCGGCGCGGGCGGGCTGCAAGGTGGCGCTGCTGCAAAATCGCGGCGTCCTGGGGGGCAATGGCTCCAGTGAAGTCCGCGTGTGGGCCATGGGCAACATTCGCCGGGGCAAGTTTCCGCGGATTGGCGAAATCGTCGAAGAGTTCAGCGACCGCGCCAAAAAATCTCCGGGCACGTTTGAAGAATTTGAAGACGCTCGCAAAGAGGCCATCGTTCGCGCCGAACCCAATATCGATCTGTTCCTCCATCAGCACATGTTCGCCGTGGAGATGACATCTCCGCAACTGGTGAAATCGGTCACGGCGCTCAACACCGTCACCAGCGAGCTCACGCGTTTTTCGGGGACGCTGTTCTGCGACGCCACGGGGCATGGTTCGGTGGGTGCGCTCGCTGCCGCCGACTTTGACATGGAAGCCACGGGCCGGATGGGAATGAGCAACATGTGGCGGTGGGCCCGTGCCGACCAGCCACAGTCCTTTCCCGAAACTCCGTGGGCCCTCCCGTTGACCATGGCCGACTTTCCCTATCCGCGCGACGAGCATGGACAGTGGTTCTGGGAAAGCGGTTTCGACAAAGATCCCATTGCCGATGCAGAAGCCATTCGCGACTGGAACCTGCGTGCCGTGTTTGGTGCCTTTCAGGCGATGAAGAACGGCGACGGAGCCAGTGCTCACCGCGACGCAAAACTGGAATGGGTCGCCTATGTGGGGGGCCCGCGTGAATCCCGATTGTTGCTGGGGGATGTCATCCTGTCGCAGGACGACATCGTGTCCAAACGCGAATTCTCCGATGGCTGCGTCCCCAGCACGTGGTCGATTGATCTGCATTACCCCAAACAGCAATACGCAATCAAGTTCCCGGACAACCCGTTTATTTCGATCGCGGAACACGACAAGCGGGTCGATCGCGAATTTGGCTATCCGATTCCCTATCGCTGCTTCTATTCGCGAAACATCGAGAATCTGTTCATGGCCGGACGCTGCATCAGCGTGACTCATGAAGCGCTCGGCACGGTGCGGGTGATGAAGACCTGCGGCATGATGGGCGAGGTTGTGGGCAAGGCGGCGTCCGTGTGCAAACTCCGCGGTTGCTGGCCACGCGACGTCTATGACCGCTACTGGGAAGATCTGGAACAACTGCTGTTGTTGCCCGGCAAGGCTCATCGCTTGACCGTGGAAGATCCGTTCACGATTCCCTCGGACAGCCTGCCGCTGGCGACTTCACGCGGACCGTTGGCTGCTGCGGACGCCATCACCCTGGCGGGCATTGTCGTCGACGATGAGGCGGCCGAGCTCTCGGGAACGTGGAAAACGGGAACCGGCCTGAAGCGGTACGTCGGCTCTGGCTATCGCTTTGCAGCCAAGGGGAGTCAGGCCACCGCCAAGTTTGCGGCGAGTGTCCCGCAACCGGGGCGATATGAACTCCGCGTCGCTTATGGCGAACATCCCAATCGCGCTTCGAACGTGCCAGTGAAGGTTGTGGCAGACGGCCAGGAGTCGCAACACGTCATCGACATGACCGCTCCCCCACCGCTGCCCAACGGATTGATCTCACTGGGTGAATTCACGTTGCAGAACTCGCTGGACGTCACGGTGACGTTCACAGTCGACGATTCGGCACAGGGCTTTGTCCACATTGACGCCCTGCAGATTCTCCCGGTGGCCGCCAAGGCCCCCGCCGCCGAGTGAAATCGTCCAGTTCCCTCCCGCGCGACCCATTCAAACCAGCATGCAGCATCCACTTCCTGTGGTAGAACCAGCCCTCGCCGCTGCACGTCCTGCGCGGCGGCGACTGCTGATAGGCAGGCTGGTCCAACTGCTACGCGTGCTGATGATCGTCGGCATCTTGTGGGGCCTGCATGTCCACGCCGCGGCGACGCGAACACGTGTAGAGCAGGGGGGCGTGTGGGTTTCGTCGAAGCTAGTCGCCGCGCTGTTTGATGAGCCGGTGACCGAGGCGGTGTTTGTCCCAGACGGGCAAGCTGTCGTCATCTCGAATACCGACGGAGCCCAAGTGGGGACAGTTCGCACGACGGCTCGGTCGGCGCCGGGTCAGATCGGCTTTTCGGGGCCGTCCGTCGCTGTGATTGGATTTGACCGGGCAGGGCGGTGCTCGAAGACCGCGTTGTTATCGAGCCAAGACACGCGGAACCACGTCGCCTCTGTGACCGCACACCACGCATTCTGGACGCAGTTTCGCGGATTGGCGGCCGGCGAAATTGCCCGCAGAACCGACTTCGACCTAGTCACCGGAGCAACATTGACCAGCAGCGCAATCGTCGAGGGTCTGCGCGCAGAACTCGGCGGCAAACGCAGCGTCGCGTTGCTTCCCCCGTGGCCTTCGGAGGACATGTTGTCGATCGTTGTACCGGATTTC
>JBGSIP010000304.1:0-3130 GCA_041742495.1 Planctomycetaceae bacterium | reverse complement strand
ACGTACGTTATTCGACCACGTAGTTGTCGGCCAGTACACGGAACGCATCCACCTGAGAGCTGGAGGTGCCCGAGTCCCGAACAATTTCCGTCGACGCTTCACGATTGCCAGTCAGTTCACGGGCCGTGGCTGCGATCCGTCCGTTGGCCAGATAGCTGTAGGTGATTTCGACCGGTGACCCAGCGGGCAGGTTGCCCGGCAGGTTGACGATGCGGAAGTCGCCGATCAGCGTGCAGCCATCCGGATCGCGTGTTTCCCCTTCGAGAATATTCACGTGGATGGTCTGCTGGTTGGGGGAGTTGGTCACGAATCGCTGCGAGTACGAGAAGGGGATCTGCGTATTGCGCGGGATCATGATGTGGTTGATTTTTTCGGTCCGGTTCTGCGGATCGGTGATCTTCACCCCCAGCGAGTGCGAGTTGACATCGGCGGTCTGGATGGACCGCAGCCGGTTGATCACAGCCTGGCCGAGGGTCGTGCCGGTGCCGCGGGCGCGGGCTTCGAGAATGGCAGCGTGAATGCCCGCTCCCATCGCCACGGCCTCTTCAGCGGAGATCGACTTCGACGGTTTGATTCCGCAGACCTTGGTCAGCGTCGTTTCGACGATGGGCATGTGGGTGGAGCCCCCCACCATCACCACGTCGTCCAGTTGCCCGGGCTGAATGCCCGCCTGCTGGAGCACGAGTTCGGTGGTGTCGCGGGTTCGCTGCATGAGATCGCTGGTCATGCGTTCGAAATCGGTCCGGGTGAGAGAGACCGACAGCGTGTTCCCCTTGTAGTAGCAGGTGACGGGAACCTGAGTCGTGCTGCTGAGCTTGCGCTTGGCGTCTTCGGCTTCGACCTGGAATTGCAACAGGGTTTCGGGGTCGTCGCGCGGATCGTCGCCGTACTTACGCTGGAACTGTTCGGACACGTGATCGACGATGCGGCGGGTCCAGTCGAGCCCCCCCAGCAGCACATCGCCGTCCGTTGCCAGCACGCGGAACGCGCTCGCCGTGTAGCGAACGACGGTGACGTCGAACGTGCCGCCCCCCAGGTCGTACACGAGAATGGTGCGTTCACCTGTATTCTTGTCGGGGCGTCCGAGTTCGCCCTTGATCCACGCGTAAGCCAGCGTGGCGGCGGTCGGCTCATTGATAATGTCAATGACGTTCAACCCCGCGATGCGGCCTGCATCCTGCGTGGCCTTGCGCCGGACATCGTTGAAGTAATACGGGACGGTGACCACGGCATTGGCGATGGGCCCAATCTGGGTTTCGGCGTCCTGCTTGAGCTTCTTGAGGATCAGGGCGGAGATGAACTCGGGAGTGAGCTTCTTGCCCTGATAGATGACGTGAAAATCCTTGTTGCCCATCTGCCGCTTGATGGCTTCGATGATGTTGGCGGGGTCTTCGACGGCCATGCGCTCGAAGGAGGGGCCGACGACGACCTGCCCGCTTTCAGAGAGCAACACGACCGAAGGAGTCATGGTCTTGCCGTCGGCGTTTTTGAGCGCCTCGGGTTCGCCTTGCGGATTGAAGTAGGCCAGCGAGGAAAAGGTGGTGCCAAGGTCGATGCCAACCGTGTGTCCCTCAAGGAATTCCATGAGTCATCCTCAATCGCTTATCGCGGTCGTTGCTGTCTGTTCCGGGTGAGATTCACAGGAGTGTGCGGCGCGGCCCAAAGAACGCATTCAGCGGACGCAGTCCAAGGACAGAGTCACCGACTGGCCCTGCGAGTGCCTTGATCGGCAGCAGATGCGCAAGGAACCCGGTCGCCACTCTCCAGTTTTGCAGAGTTTCCCATTCTGGGTAGAACCCGAGCGGAGTTCAAGCACGGCGGACGCGTCATCCCGGCCGCTGGTGCGGGTTTTGTCGGGGATGGTCGTGATGCGCGGTCTGCCGAAATTTGCCGAGAATGATCGTGCGTACACGCAGCTCTGCGCGGCCAGAATTCTGGCCGCGCCGCGATCCCCGATATCTGGCTTGCGCTTCCCGCGGAGCTCACGCGGCCGAATCGTGCTTGGCGGCATTGGTGCGCTCGGTTTCCTGCCGCAACAGATGGTGCCGATGGCGCAGCGTCTGGTACCGGCGCTCGAGCAACAGCACGATCAGCAGAATGACGGCGATCCCGCCCCACTTGACGACAGGGTGATCCTTGTTGATGTACTCACCAATGAGATTGGAGAACAGGTACATCAAACCGTTGCCCGTGATGGTGCCAATCGCGATGCCCAGAAAGGTGGCAAGTCGGGACATTCCCAGCAGGCGGCCAAAAATGGAGCCCCCCACACTGCCGGTGGCGGCGAGGGGAAAAGCAATGAAGGCAATGAGCCCCAAAAATGCGGTTCTGCGCATCCAGGGTTGGTGATCGAGAATGAAGTGGCCGTCATCCATCAGCGCAGCCAGTCGCGGGCCCAGCACGGGGAAGCGAAACAGAAAGCCCAGGTGAAACGCGAGGACCAGCGCCGTCATGACGTCAATGTACGTCATGAGCAAAAACAGATGCTCGGTCGACAATTCTCCGCTGACGTCCTTCAGGGTGCCATCCGACCCCGCGAGAATGATGAAGCGGCCAAACAGCCAGATGGCCAGCGCGAGCGAGGTGATCAGCCGCCGCGTAAATTCCCAGCCGGCATAGCACCAGACCAGTCCAATCAGCAGAGCCGTCAGAACGAACGGACCAAACAGGGTCACCGCCCAGACGGTGGGATAGTCGCGACGAAAGGCGGCTTCGGGAGAGTCGAGACCTGCGACGAAGGAAGGCGCACTGTCCGGCACGACGGCGCCTCCAGGCGTCGACACGGCGGCGGGAATCGCAGCCGATGGGTCAGAGGTGTCCGGAGGCAAAGGCATAGCGAGCGAGATTTCAAAAAATGTTCAGTCACACGAAGGTCACACATTGCGTCGCCCGGCCAAGCGATCGTCACTGCGTGCCGCAGACAGCGACCAGTGGTTTCCGGGGCCTCCGCAGAGGCGACCAAGCGGGGAGTCCCGGTGAGCCGGGCTGCTCGGCGGTGGTCATTGCCAAGAGAAAATCAGACGCCCAGCGGAGGTTTGGAATCCGGCAGGTGACGTTCTGTTCCCGTGATCAGTCGCGCCGAGCGATCATACGATACGTAACTCCAACCCCATTGGATCAAGACGAGTAG
>JBGSIP010000303.1:0-13641 GCA_041742495.1 Planctomycetaceae bacterium | reverse complement strand
GAAAAAGAAAACACCACCGTCATCGAGGGTGCTGGCAAGACCGCCGACATCAAGGCCCGGATCGACCAGATCCGCCGCGAACTCGAAGCCGCCACCAGCGATTACGACCGCGAAAAGCTGGAAGAGCGAATTGCGAAGCTCTCCGGCGGTGTGGCCCAATTGAACGTCGGTGCTGCGACCGAAAGCGAAATGAAGGAAAAGAAGGCCCGCGTGGAAGACGCGCTGCACGCCACCCGGGCGGCCGTCGAAGAGGGCATCCTCCCCGGCGGCGGCGTGGCTCTGCTGCGTGCCAGCCGCGCTGTAAAGCCCAAGAAGCTGAACCACGACGAAGAAGTCGGGTTCAACATCATCCTGCGGGCCTGCCGCGCACCGTTGACGCAAATTGCCAACAACGCGGGAGTCGACGGTTCGGTGATCTGTGAAAAGGTCGCCGAAATGGAAGGTCACATGGGCTACAACGCTGCGACCGACAAGTTCGAAGATCTGGTCAAGGCAGGTATTATCGATCCCGCCAAGGTGACCCGCACCGCCCTGCAGAATGCAGCCAGCGTGGCCACTCTGCTGCTGACCAGCGATGCCCTGATTGCCGAAATGCCCAAGAAGGGCGACGCGAAGCCGGCCGCTGGCATGGAAGACGAGATGTACTAGTGCTCCCGGCGGGGGGCGTGGTGAGTCATTTGACCCCGGCGACCGTCGCAGGTTTTCAAGCCTTTCGGGCGAATCGGCAACTGTTCCGCCGATTCGCCCGCTTTGTTTCCGTCTGCTGACGACCGGCTGGGAAACCAGCGGACGGGTGCTCCCGCTGACGCAGGGATTTGCATTTGTCTGACGATTACCAGTAAATTCCCTGCGTCACCCTATGGCACCCGCGGTTCTGGTTGGACTAATATTTGGCGTGATTGCCGACCGACGGGCCGCTGTCGCCGGCCAATGGCTGGCGGTAAAAATGCGGGCCCGTCAGTAGGCGGGACTGCCGCGACGCGATGAGAGTGGCCTGCGGTGATGTCCCGGCAGGGAGGTAGGCCCGTTACCCGGACAAGGTTGCCCGGACAAGACCGTCAAGCGGCAGATGGCCGTCGTCGCGGCGACCCTTCGAACGGTGATTCGGCAGGTTGTTGCGTCGCACAAGGACGATTCGGAACCATTTTTCTACTGGCTGGATGAGGCTTATGGCGCCCGCTGATATTCGACAGGTCATTCTCGAAATCCTGGAACGAATTGCTCCCGATGAAGATCTGAGTGACCTGAATGACGCGGTGCCGTTCCGCGAGCAGATGGAACTCGACAGCATGGATTTCCTCGACATTGTCATGGAACTCCGCAAGCTCTATCGCATTCAGATTCCCGAAGAAGACTACGGCAACCTGGTGACCATGGACAGTACCGTGACCTATCTCACGCCGCTGCTCAAGGACATCGAAAAAGCTCCAGCCTGAGTCGTTAAGGTGTTTCGCGATCTCTCCCGACGGTGGCACGCGGGGGTGGTCCTGACGGCAGCCAATCTGCCGCCCGTGTCGCAGGCTGACCGTGTTGAGCCTCGCTCCTTCTGCGTCACGCGTGCGAAGGACGCAATGTGGCGGGCGAGACAGGCTGCCGCGGGATGTGATCGAATCGCGCTTTCGAGTCTGAGGGATGGATTTCCGGGACCTTGGAAGTCCCCTGGCGTGGTCACGTGAGGTGGGCGTCGCATGTTTGATACGGTGATCATCGGTGCGGGTCTGTCTGGACTGGCGGCAGGAATCCGGCTGGCCTACTACGAAAAGCCAGTCTGCATCCTGGAACGCCATACCACGATCGGCGGGTTGAACTCGTTTTATCGCCTCCGCGGCCGCAACTACGATGTGGGCCTGCATGCGGTGACCAACTACGCGGAGCCCGGCACCAAGAAGGGCCCGCTGAGCAAACTGCTGCGGCAGTTGCGGATGTCGTGGGACGACTTCCGTCTCCGGCCGCAATTGGGTTCGTCGATCGCATTTCCTGATGTCAAATTGCGATTCAACAACGACTTTGAACTGTTTCGCAGCGAAGTCGCGCTCGCCTTTCCCGATCAGATCCAGGGGTTCGAGCGGTTGCTGACCCGGATTGCTACCTTCAATGAACTCGATCTGGGCCAGCAGGCACTCTCCGCCCGTGAAGTGGTGGGGGATTACCTCAACGACCCCTTGCTGATCGACATGATCTTCTGCCCGCTGATGTTCTACGGTAGCGCGAAGCCGCGCGACATGGACTTCAACCAGTTCGTAATCATGTTCAAGAGCATTTTTTTTGAGGGGTTCGGTCGCCCCTTTGAAGGGGTGCGCCTGATTCTCAAGCACCTCGTCCGGAGGTTCCGCTCGCTGGGTGGCCAGTTGTGGTTGCGCAGTGGGGTCCGCGAAATTCTCATTGATCACGGCCGGGCGATTGGCGTGATTCTCGAAGACGGCCGTGAAGTCACCTGCGGCAACGTGCTGTCTTCAGCGGGAGCCGCTGAAACGAGTCGCCTTTGTTCGACCGAACAATGGGTCACCAAGCGTCCCACGCCCGGCGACATTTCGTTTTGCGAGACGATTTACGCGCTTAATCAGCAGCCCAGCACGAGTGGCCACAACGACACCATCGTGTTTTATTCCAACACGCGGCAGTTCCACTACGAGCGACCCTCCGACCCCTGTGACGTGCGCAGCGGAATTATCTGTTCGCCGAACAACTTTTCGTACCACGACGGGCAACTGCTCGACGACGGTATCTTGCGGGTGACGGCGCTGGCGCAGTCCGACTACTGGATGAATCTTCCTCCTGACACCTACGCCGCCGAGAAACTGCGGTGGGAGCAGGAAATCTATCAGTCTGCGTCACGGCACATGCCCGACATTCGCAACCAGATCCTCGACATTGACATGTTCACCCCGCGGACCATTCACCGGTTCACCGGTCACGAAAATGGCTGCGTGTATGGGGCCCCGGAAAAGCTGCTGCCCGGCTCAACGCCGATCAAAAATCTGTTCCTCTGCGGAACCGATCAGGGCTTTCTGGGAATCATTGGCTCGATGCTCTCGGGCATCACGATGGCCAACAATCACGTGCTGAAAGCACCGTCTTAACCAGTTCGCAGCCGACTGCCGGCAGGCGACAGTTCGCCGGCAAGTTTCCGCCGGCAAGTTCGGCGGTTCTCACGATCCGTGCGCCGCCGGTCGACGGGATCGCATGGCTCCCCACGCGGCCCGCAGCATGCGCCCCGCCTGTGTGGGGCTGCACCATGCCGTGGGTTGCAGGCGGCAGGCCTGACAGTACATCTGCCACGCGTCGTGATGTCGCCCGCCGCGTAAAAATGAACGCCCCAGCGACAACAGCCGCTGCACGCGGAACTCCCGCTCGTACCCCATAAGTTGCGGCGGAAGAATTCGGGAATCGAACAGTCGATCGACCGTGGAGAGCCCCGTGGCCGCCAAGCCCGTCAGGTTGTCTCGCGCACGGACGCCATGTTCAAAAACGCGCACGGTAGGCCGGGGAGTGGACACGGCGGGGAACAGCGCCAGTGCCTGAGCGAAAAAGACCAGGTCTTCGCCATTCGAGATGCCCGCGGGATAGTGGAGCCGCTGCCAAACCTCGCGATGCAGTGCCAGTGATCCGTGCCCAATTCCCCAGCGGCGGCTCAGGAATTGCCGAAAGTTCGTGCGACAATCGGCGAGTTCCGGAGGAACACTGGTCGACGCAAGACGGCCTTCGCGATCCAGTGAATGGTGCCCGCTGACAACCATGCGCGCTGCCGGCTGGGTCGCCAGGCGTTCCGCAAAGGTCGCCAGTGCGTCCGGCAGCAACTCGTCATCGGCATCAAAGAAGACCAGCCATTCACCCTGGCTCAGGTCACCGCCGGCATTGCGAGCGGCAGAGACTCCGGCGTTCGGCTGACGGAGATAGCGGATGCGGCCGCCAAACTGGGCGGCGACTGCCGGCGTGTCGTCGGTCGAACCATCATCCACCACGATGACTTCGCGAGCTGCGAGTGTCTGGGCGAGGGCCGACTCCACGGCGCGCGGCAGAAAGCGCGCGTAGTTGTACGTGGGAATGATGATCGAAACATCAGTCGCCATGAGGGGGACGCCGTGTCCAGCCTTTCGTCAGCGAGCGCACCCGGCTGAAATTTGCCCACCCCGACCATCTTCGCAACGTTCAGGCTGTGTGGGTTTTTCGTCGGTTAGCAGGCGGTCAGCGGCGGGAAGTCCGCATCGGATCCCAGCCAGCAATCGTCGCGTCCGGGGCGAGCACGTAAATCTCGACACGGCGGTTGCGCTGCCGGGCATCTTCCGAAGAGTTGGAGCTGATCGGCTGGAACATGCTGTAGCCGGCGGCTCCCAGTCGCGTTTCGTCGAGTCCGAGCTTGGACAGAGTCAGCACGACGGAGTTAGCCCGATTTGTCGACAAGTGCCAGTTGGTAGGGTGTTCGACCTTCACGCGGTCCTGACGGATCTGCTTATCGTCCGTATGTCCCACAACCAGCAGATTCAGCTTGCGAGCTTCACCATCGTTGAGAATGGCGGCAAACTCGCGCAATAGAGGGGTGGCCTCCTGTCGCAGGACGGCGGACCCGGAGCCGAACAGGATGTCCGAGTGAAACTTGCTGACCCCGGTGGCGGGATCGAAATCGAAGTCGGGGTAGCGGCGGGCGAGATCTTCAAAGCGGCGGGTCAATTCATCCGACAGCGGGCTCCCGCGGGAATTGAGCTGGCTCAGCAGGGCCTTGTAGCGCTCGTGCAGTTCGCCGCGCTCATTGGTCAGATTGGCCAGTCGCTGATTGGTCAGCGCCAGTTGCTGCTGCATCTGGGCGTTTTCAGCCGCCAGGCGGTCTGCCGCCGCCTGTGCAATCTTCTCGCGTTCTGCCATTTCGCGGGCCTGCAGATAAATCTGCCGGGTGCGCAACTGGCTCATGCGGAGCTGCTGACGGGCACGCGTTCCGCAGCCGGAACTCATGACCATCATGACGCTGAGCAAAAGTGCCCAGGTCATCGAGAGGGAAGCGGTCCTCATAACGGCAAACTCCGTCCGATCTGGCTCGCCGGGGCCAAGGCCCTGGCCGCTCCAGTCTCTGCCAGCACCAGGTGTCTGCAGAGAGGTCACTCAGAACGACAGCGGATGAATACACAGACAGGTCGCAGCGGTGTCCGTCGGAAGAACTTGAGTCAACTTCTCCGGCGGGAAGCAGAATTATGAACGAACTCGCCGCCACAGGGCGATACGTGCCGCGCGACGGACGATGATCGGGCAAGAATTACACCGAAAATCCGACCGGGGGCCAATTTCGGCTCAAGTTGCGGCGGGCCAGATACTCCGTGCGGGTACCGCCGGAGTACGCACCCGCCAATCGTTGCGCTGGTGGCAGGCCTGTCCAGGGGGTAGTAAACTGAGAGGAACTCCATATCAGTCCGCGTCCGCCGTTTCTTTCCGCCAGTGTTCAGACCCCGTGAGTGACAGGATGAGTGCCGAAGTCTTGAAGATTGGTGTGCATGGCGCCGGTGGCCGGATGGGGCAGCGCATTGTGGCGGTGGCTCACCAGGACCCGGCGTGCGAAGTGGTCGCCGCCCTTGAATCCTCGTCGTCGGTGCTGCTGGGACAGGATGCCGGCGAGCGGGCGGGGATTGGCCCCATCGGCGTGGTCTTCACCAGCGAACTGACTTCCGGCATCGACGTGATCATCGATTTTTCGACGCCCGAGGCGAGCGTTGAGATTGCGCACCTGTGCGAACAGCGGCGGATTCCCCTCGTCGTGGCGACGACCGGTTTCTCCGCCGCGCAACGGGAAGAGGTGCTGTCCGCCGGTCAGTCCACGTCGCTGGTCATCGCTCCCAGCATGAGCCTGGCCGTCAATGTGGCGATGAAGTTAGTCGGCGATGCGGCGCGGGCCCTGCACGGGGTGCCGTCCGGCGTGGATGTGGAAATTGTCGAACGGCACCACCGTTTTAAAGAGGATGCCCCCAGCGGTACAGCGCTGAAATTCGGCGAGATTGTCGCGACGGAAATGGGTATTTCAGGGCACGTACATGGCCGCTCGGGACGCGTGGGCCAGCGGCCGCGCAACGAGATCGGGTATCACGCCCTGCGAACGGGTGACAACGTCGGCGAGCATCAGATCGTGTTTGGACTGCTGGGGGAAACACTGGAGATCTCTGTCCGGGGTAACACGCGCGACAGCTACGCGTACGGAGCCGTTGCCGCCGCCAAATACGCCGCATCCCGCCCGGCGGGCATCTACAGCATGTTCGACGTACTGGGTTTCGCCGACTGACCTCCGCTGACAGGCGGCCCTGTGCATCTGGACCGTACCGTGTCGCTCCGTGGCACGGTCCAGATGTGGCGATTGCTGCGATCCGGTGCCCTGACCAACCCATCAGTGTGGCTGAATGGGAATTGATTTGGCAGGTCTTTGAGAATATCCTGTCCCTCTGGGTCGTCTTGCCCCTGACGTCATCTGATCGGTCGGAGGGCCACCCGCCTGGGCTGGGGCTCCGTTCGCAGTCGACTGGGGAGTTTGTTTGATCCCCTGCTGCCCCACCCGGGAATCTGGTTCCCGTCCCACCCCGCCTGATGGGCTGACCCGCCGCCCGCCGGAGAATTCTGCGATGTCCCGTCGCTCCCTCACAATCGGCCTGCGGTTGCTGTGGTGCAGCCTCGTGGCAGTTCCGCTGTGCGGCCTGTGCACGGGAGTGGCCACGGCCGACGACGCAGACCAGCATCGCTATTTTGAGACTCACGTCCGGCCGTTGCTGGCCAAACACTGCTACGAATGCCATTCAGAACAGGCCGGTGAACAACAGGGGGGCTTGCTGCTCGACAGGGCGTCCGGATGGCTCAAGGGGGGCTCCACGAATCAGGCGGTGGTCCCCGGTCAGCCCGAGATGTCGCTGCTCATTGAGGCGGTGAAGTATCAAAACGACAATCTGCAGATGCCCCCGGAAGGTCCGTTGACGGCCGACGAGATCGCCGTGCTTGAGCGGTGGATTGCCGCCGGAGCCGCGGGTCCGGCCGAAGACCTCGGGGAGACGGAGTTCTCCCGCCTGGGAGATCAGCCTTATCTGTTTGAGAAGGCGGCCAGTCACTGGAGTTTTCAGCCGCTGTCCGCACCTCAAGCACCACCGGTCGCCGACCGCGCCTGGAATGAATCTCCCATTGACCGGTTCGTGTTTCAACGGCTGGACGAGCAGGGGCTGAGCCCGTCGCCGCGAGCGCCCGCCGATGTTCTGTTGCGTCGGCTGAGCTTCGACCTCACGGGGCTCCCTCCCAGTTCGGAAGCCATGGCGCAACTGCGGAGCCTCTCGGCCGACGAACAGCGCTCTGCGATCACGCAGGCCATCAACGTGGCCCTGGAGTCCCCCGCGTTTGGCGAACACCTGGCCCGGTTGTGGTTGGATGTGGCGCGATACGCGAACACCGAAGGGACGTATCGCCCGGACACTCGCACTCCCAAGTACATGCCGTTTGCGTTCGCTTACCGTGACTACGTCATTACGGCGTTCAACAACGACAAGCCGATTGATCAATTCTTCCGCGAGCAACTCGCGGCCGATCTGATGGGGCTGGCTCCCGACGCTCCCGAGTTAGCCGCGCTGGGATTTCTGGCCATGAGCCCGCGCGTGGGGAACGACAACGACACCATCGCCGATCTGATTGATGCGACCAGCCGCGGGATGCTCGGCCTGACGGTGGCGTGCGCCCAGTGCCATGATCACAAGCTGGAAGCGATTCCGACCGCTGACTATTACTCGCTGTTTGCCGTCGTCAACTCCATCCGGGTGCCGGATTCACTCGATGAGAAGGCCAGTCCCGAGCGCAACGATCAGCAGCCTCCGCCGGAACTGGCGGTCGCCTATCAGGCGCGGCGGGCGGAAATTGATGCCCAGATTCAGGCCGCGGGCAATTCCAAAGCCAAGGGCAACAATCGATCCGTGGCCGAGCGCATTCGCGAGACGGACCTGGCGGTGCTGCTCACTTTCGACGCCGGGGCTCCGCTAAGGATGATGGTCGTGGAGGAACGTCCCAAGCCGGTGGACGGAGTGATCTTTGTCCGGGGCGAACCCTCTGACAAAGGGGACCGCGTCCCTCGTCGATTCCTGCAACTGCTCGACCCCGCACAGACTCCATTTACGGATCAGAACAGTGGCCGGCTCGATCTGGCGGAACGCATTACCGCTGCTGACAATCCGCTGACAGCCCGCGTGTTTGTCAATCGGGTCTGGGGGGCACTGTTGGGCAGCTATCTCGTGGACACCCCCTCCGACTTTGGACTGCAAGGCTCACAGCCGACGAATCAGGAACTGCTGGACTGGCTGGCCCGGGATTTCATGGACCACGGCTGGTCGTTAAAGCACCTCGTGCGGACGATTGTCTCCTCCCAAACCTATCAGCAGTCGTCGGCCGATCGCGCGTCCGCCACCGAGATCGACCCGGTCAATCGCAGTTACTGGCGGGCCAACCGCAAGCGATTGTCGATCGAGCAATTGCGCGACTCGCTGCTGGCAGTGACGGGGGAACTGGACCGCCGGTTACTCGGCCGGCCAGAGGCCCTGTGGGGGACCGAGGCAACCCGGCGGCGGGCCATTTATGGATTCATCAATCGTTTCAATCTCGATCCAACGCTGCGGAACTTTGACTTTCCATCGCCGCAGGCCAGCAGCGATACCCGCCCCGCGAGCGTGATTGCCCCGCAGTCACTGTTCACTCTGAATTCTCCGTTTGTCATCAGCCGGGCCGAGCAACTCACGCAGGATGAACGCTTTTTGGCCTGTTCGTCAGATGCTGACAAAGTGGAGTTTCTGTTTCGTCAGGTGTTTGGGCGTCCGCCGGAAGCCGTCGAGAGCTCTCGCATTTGCAAGCTGGTGGCATCGCAACAGCGACTGTTCCCCATTGCACGCTCGACGATGACCTCATTCTGGCCGCTGGCTGCCCAGGCGCTGCTGATGAGCAACGAATTCCAGTTTGTGGATTGAAGTGGCGGGCCGCGCGCATGGTCTGTCGAACGGCTAAAAGCTGACACGCACAACGCTGACACGCACACTGGGCCGGAATTTGTGACTGAGGAACAAGGCCGATGACAAACTTCCCCTCCCGCCGTCAATGGCTGCAACAGGCAGGCTGTGGACTGGGTGCGCTGGCCGCCACGACCATGCTCGCCGAGGCGGGTGAACTGGACCTGGCCAGCAGCGACCCGCTGGCCACGCGTACCTCGCATCATCCGCCGCGGGCCAAACGGGTGATCCACCTGTTCATGAACGGCGGGCCATCGCAGATGGATACATTCCATCCGAAACCCGAACTCACACGATTGAACGGACAGCCGCTTCCCGATTCTCTCCTGCGAACGCTGCAGGCGGTGCAGAAGAATCGCGCCGGGAGTCTGCTCGGCTCGCCATTCAAGTTCCGGCAATATGGCGAAAGTGGTCTGTCAGTCAGTGAGCTGTATCCCCATGTGGCGCAACACGCCGACGATTTGTGCGTCATTCGTTCGATGGTCGGCGAGGTGGCGAATCACACGCCGGGACTCCTGCTGACAAACTGCGGTCATTCCACGCTCCCGCGTCCGAGTCTCGGATCGTGGCTGCTGTACGGATTGGGGACCGAGAGTGCCAACCTGCCGGGTTTTGTGGTGTTGTGTCCCAATGGCTTGCCGACGGCGCAGTCGCGCAACTGGACCAGCGCGTTTCTGCCGGGGCTGTATCAGGGAACGCACATCGATCTGGCGGCCTCCGACCGGGATCTCATTCCGGATCTGGTCCGCCGCGACGTCCGCCCGGGCAGCCAGAAAGCACAACTCGATTTAACGCAATTTCTGAATGAGCGGCATGCCAGCGCGCGTCCGGGGGATGCGCGGCTGGAATCGCGCATGCAGTCCATGGAACTGGCGTTTCGCATGCAAAGTGCCGCAACCGATGTGTTTGATCTGTCGCAGGAACCGCAGGCGGTCCGCGACCTGTATGGAGACACATTGCAAGGTCGCACACTGCTCACCGCGCGTCGTCTGGTGGAACATGGCGTGCGCTATGTGCAGTGCTACCACGGGGCCGGTCAGCCTTGGGATTCGCATAATTCTGTGTTTCCCAACCTGAAGCGATTGTGTGGAGAATCGGACCGTCCCATTGCCGCGCTGCTGACCGATCTGAAGCAGCGGGGCATGCTGGAGGACACGCTGGTGATTTGGGGCGGCGAAATGGGACGCACGCCGACCACGCAGGGGGACAACGCCGACACCAACCGCATCGGTCGCGATCACCACGTCGATGGTTACACCATGTGGCTGGCCGGGGGGGGCTTCAAAGGGGGCATCGCTTACGGCGAGACCGACGAACTGGCGATGTCCGTCACGGAGAATCCCGTCACGATGCCCGATCTGCACGCCACAATCCTGCACCAGATGGGCTTCGACCACAAGCGGCTGACTTACCGCTACTCCGGACGCGAATTCCGACTGACCGACGTGCATGGTCGCGTGCTGGAAGAACTTCTGGCGTGACTTCGCACGGCGCGCAAAAGAAACTCCCGCTCAATCGCCGGCAAAGCGGTCAAGCGGAAGTGTCCTGTGTTGTGGCGGCCGGCAATTCAGAATCGACCTGTGGTCGCACCGGTCAACAGTGGCCGGGCCCAGACGGAGTCTAAGGCCGACCTCTCGCCTGGCAGCGCTGTCCGCTCAGGGCGGTCTCCGGCAAGCCTAGAATTCGCCGATCGGCTGATCGTCGTTGTGGGTGTACAGGTTGTTGTAAACAAAGCCAGGGTTGCCCGGATTGCCCGGAGTTGTCCCGGTTCCACCGCCGTACACGGTGTTGACATTGGGATCTTTGGCAATGTTCTGGCTGATGAAGCGAACAGCCCCATCGACCATGGCAAACTGTGCTCCGCCACGGTGCAGGCTGGTAGCTGCTGTCGAGGAGAAGTGGTTGGCCAGCGTGAACTGCCACGAAGTATTGATCGGGTAGCGGGGCTCAAACAGGTACGAGGAATTGTCGGTCGGTTTTTGCGGATAGAAACCGCCGGGCTGATCGCCACCGTCGCGGAAAATGAGCGAAGCACCGACGCTGACCAGCGTGCCAGGGATGTTCACATAGGCCCGCTCACCAAACAGAATGGTGTTGGACAGCCCGTCCGTCGTGTGACTGAAGCGACGCAGATTGCGGGCGCTGCTCATCGCCATGAACGTGGAGACATAGTTGCTGATGGACGGGCGGTTAAAGAAGTTCTCGTTAGTGTCATCGATCAACGAGTCGGACGGACAGCGGAAGCCTTCCAGCGACGGGGTCAAAATGCCCTGCGGCGTGGCGTTGGAAACCTGATCGTAAAAGCGAGTTCCGGTCGTGAATCCATTGAGGCCGCCAGCGGCGTTCTTCACGGCGTTTTGCACAATGTTGCTGACACTGTCGTACAGCGGGCCTTGTTCCATCATCGGGAGAATCGAATAGGACCAAGCCACGGTCTTATTGGTGGTTCCGTCCAGGTTGTTGGGCGGCATGGCGTTGTACACGTCGTGATAGTTGTGGACAGCCAGTGCCAATTGCTTGAGGTTGTTCTTGCAGGCGCTGCGGCGAGCCGCTTCACGGGCCTGCTGCACGGCTGGCAACAACAGCGCGACCAGAATCGCAATGATGGCGATCACCACCAGCAGTTCGATGAGGGTAAATCCACGACGTGACATAGCGCATTCCTTCGGTGAAATGGGGAACCACAAGAAAGTCAGGAGTTGCGAGAGCCCCGCGGGCCGCTCGCCTGGTTGGCGGCTGCCGGGCGCTATTCGGCCGCGCCGACGCGAGTGATGGTGATTTCGCCCGCTTTGGTGATGGCAATGTCGAGCACGTTCTCGCCCGACTGGATTTCGACCGGCGTTTCCGAAACCCCCTGCTTCAGACTCTTGGGGGTGAGATCCTGGAGGATTTCGTCGTAAGGGGTGCCGCTTTCGTCCACACCGCGATATTTGCCGGTCGGTTTGCCCAGGAAAAAGGCAATCGTGTACGCACCGAGGTTCGGCCCGCGCTCCTCGATTTCCGCGAACTTGCCATCAGTGATGGTCGCCCCCGAGATGCGTGGAGCGTTCTTGTTTTGCTCAGTGGCGCCTTGGGGCATCAAGTAGACAGTCCCGACAGTCACCGGGGTCCCGTCAAGCGTGACCGTTCCCGAAATCGCAGCCCGCTCGGGGCCGTCGTAGTCCCGCTGGGTACACCCGGCCGATGCGCACAGGGCCATCGCCGTGACGACCAAACTCAATCCCCGCGCGGCACCCGGAAGGGGGTTACACCACATATCACTCTCCAGAGGCGTCCAATTTTGTCGCACTGTAAATCTGGAGAGTTAACGAATCAATGACTGAAATTGCGTTTGATTGATACGTTCCTTTGCGACTTCTGGAGCTTCAGTCATGACGGTCGTGTGCAAAAAATCGGAGCCACTTTGACAATTTGCCAGTATCGGCTCGCAGTGAAAACCGTGATCGCACACGACAATTGTCTAATTTTGTCACGCAGGGACTTCGTTTTTCACCCGCAGTGACGGTAAAAAACTGCAGGACGACGTGCGAACTCTTCGGAGAATTCCTAGTCAGACGGCGCGGTTCAGTTCGTCCGTGGCAGGTCGCAGTGATCGAGTTCGGTATTGATCACGTCCACCATTTGTCGCAATCGTCCCAAACGTCGACGATCGAAGTGCAACGCGATGCGCGGCAGATCTCGCAAATGCTCGTCACCGACCTCTGCGGAATGCGCCTCGACCCGTTCGATGCGGCCGGTTTCCAGCAAGTCCGAAAATTCGTCATTGAGCCGCCTCAGGAAGGCGTCCGGCGGCTCGACATGCAGTCGCAGCACCAGTCGCCCACTGATGTACCGCATGCTGTTGTAGACGCCGTAGAACCTCATGATCTCGTCAATGGCATCGTTGACGTTGTCGGTCACGCGGAACAGCGAGAGATCTTCGGGCGAGATCAACTGCCGCTCCAGGAGATGCAGGCGGACGTATTCGACCAGGTCGGTCCAGAAGCGACTGCCGGGGCGTTCCACCAGCACGATGGGCATCAAATCGCGCTTGCCGGTCTGGACGAGCGTCAGCGTTTCAAAGAACTCATCCATCGTGCCAAAACCGCCGGCGAAGATGGCAATGGCGTGGACCTCCTTCACAAACAGCAACTTGCGGGTGAAGAAGTATTTCAGGTGGACCAGCTTGGGGTCGCGATTGATGATGTGGTTGGCTTCCTGCTCAAACGGAAGCATGATGTTCAGCCCCATCGCCATGTCGCGACCAGAACCGACATGGGCGGCTTCCATGATGCCGCCGCCAGCCCCAGTGACGACAAACCAGCCTGCTTCGGCCATTTCGCGGCCAAATTCCGCGGCCAGGTCGTAATCGGGATGCCCCGGCTGCAATCGTGCTGAGCCAAACACCGTCACTTTGCGGGCTCGACGATACGGCGTGAACACCTTAAACGCGTACCGCAGTTCGCGGATGCTGCGGGCGATGATCTTGAGGTCACCAATGGTGGCGTGATCGCGATTGAGCTTGTCCGCGGTCTCCTTGATTTCGTCGACCAGCCGTTCGCGGCTGACAACGTCGGGGGAGATTTCCTGCGGAATGACCTCGGCTTCCGCCACCTCCGGATTGGACCGCGCGCGGGGCTTGCTGTCCTCGGGGCGCAGCGGGGAG
>JBGSIP010000302.1:0-3952 GCA_041742495.1 Planctomycetaceae bacterium | reverse complement strand
GCCATCACCGCGGCAGAAACCGGCCACGTGGTGTTCGGAACGCTGCACACCACGGGTGCCCAAGGGACAGTGGATCGAATCATCGACGTGTTCCCTACCAGCCAGCAGGATCAGATTCGAACCCAGTTGTCGTCATCGATCATCGGCATCCTGTCGCAGGCCCTGCTGCCGCGGAAACCAAAGGGCCTGGTGGCGGCTTACGAATTGCTGGTGGTCACGCCCGCGATCGCCAACCTGATTCGCGAAGCCAAGACCTACCGGATCAACTCGAGCATCCAGACCGGGCGAAAGTACGGGATGCAGTTGCTCGATGATGCGTTGTTTAACCTGTTCAAGAACGGCATCTGCGAAGAGCGGGATGTCGTGGTGCGATCGAACAATCCGGGCGAGTTGAAAGCCAAGATTGCTGCGTTCAAACGCGGCCAGCTTGACGAAGAAGCTGACGATGATGATGACGAGGATGAGTTGGAAGACGAGGACGACGAAGACGAAGATTATTGATGCCGGGTGACCGGCGCTGCCGGATCTTCCGGTGCCGCCAGTCATCCGCTGCTGCCGGGAGAGTTCCCGCGTGAGGACGCAGTTTCCAAGCTGTCTCGCGCCCTGAACTGGACTGCTCCCGAGACCTGTCACGAATGGCTTCCTTTCGGAAGCAATCACTTTCCGGGCCACATGCGGCTGGCAGTCGTTGACCGCCGGCAGTTCCTCAAGGCAGCAGTGCTGCACGTATTCGTGCTGCGCTGGGAGTCGGTTATGGCATCGCGCCGTCTTGGTCAAATTCTGGTCGATCTGGGCTACCTCAATGAGGATCAGCTCTGGGATGCCCTGGAAGAGCAGAAGCAGGGCTCCGGCGAACCGATTGGCCAGGTGGCGATTCGGCTGGGGCTGGTCAATGAAGCCCAAGTGACTGAGGCGCTGGCCGAGCAATGGGGAATGCCCATCGTTCGCCTGTCGGAAACGACGATCCCGCCGAAGGTGCTGGAACTGGTGCCGGAAACGATGGCCCAGATGTACAAGATTGTGCCCATCTCTCAGAAGGATGGGATTCTGACCGTGGCGATGGCCAATCCGCAGAACGTCGGCGCGCTCGACGATTTGCGAAACTTTCTGGGACTCGAAGTCCGCGGAGCCGTCTCCACGTTGCAGGATGTCGACGAAAAAATCGGCCAGGTTTATTCTGGCTCGGATGACAGCATCGAACGGGTCATCGAGCAGTTGGAAATGGACGAGAACTACGGCAGCCGCGATCTGAAACGCGGTCCAACGGAAATCGGTGACATTGAGGCGATGGCCGATGCGGCCCCCATTCGCAAGCTGCTGAATATGATTCTGCTGCTGGCGATCAAGGACCAGGCGAGCGACATCCACTTCGAGCCGTTCGAAGACGAATTCAAGGTCCGCGTGAAAGCGGACGGCCTGCTGTACGAGATGGTCCCCCCGCCCCGCCACCTGGCGAACGCCATCGTCACGCGTATCAAGGTCATGTCCGATCTGGACATTGCGGAACGGCGGTTGCCGCAGGACGGTCGAATTGAATTGAACGTCGGGGGGAACCCGGTCGACTTGCGTGTCTCGGTGCTGCCGACGATGAACGGCGAAGCGGTCGTCATGCGGGTGCTGGACCGCTCCGTGATTTCGCTCGACCTGAACAAGATCGGGATGGACCCGGGGACGCTCTCCAAGTTCCGCCGACTCTTGAAACTGCCCAACGGCATCGTGCTGGTGACCGGCCCGACCGGCAGCGGCAAGACCACCACGCTGTATTCCGCGTTGAATGAGCTGAACGACATCGAAACCAAGGTCATCACGACCGAAGACCCCATTGAATACGACATCGACGGGCTGATTCAGGTGCCCGTCAATCCCGACATTCAGGTGACGTTCGCCAACGTGCTGCGTGCCATCCTGCGGCACGATCCCGACAAGATTCTGGTGGGCGAAATCCGCGATACCGAAACGGCAGACATCGCCGTGCAAAGTGCTCTGACCGGCCACCTGGTGTTTAGCACGCTGCACACCAACGATGCCCCCACAGCGGTCACCCGACTGCGCGACATGGGGGTGCCGAGCTTCCTGATCACGGCCACCGTCGAAGGGATTCTGGCCCAGCGGCTGGTTCGCAAAATCTGCACGGGGTGCCGGTCTGAGTTTGAACCCTCGGACGAACTGCTGATGGAACTGCAGCTCCCCATCGAGCAGGCCCGGCAGTACTCGTTCTATTACGGCAAGGGCTGCGAGCGCTGTAACAACAGCGGCTACAAGGGGCGAACAGGTCTGTACGAACTGCTGCTGATCACCGACGAAATCCGCGACATGGTCTCCGCGAACGCGTCGGTCGACGAAATGCGAAACCTGGCCCGCAGCCAAGGCATGACCACGCTGCGGGAAGCGGGTCTGAAGCTGATTTTCGATGGCGTCACCACGATCGACGAAGTCGTGCGGGAAACCATTATGGAAGATCTCGATTAGTCCGCGTGATCGCCATTGGGAATCGTCCACTCAGACGGACGGCGATGCCTCGAGGGTGCTTTGAACAATGGCGGTTTGTCACCAGAGCGTGATTTTGATCCACACGGTTTGATCCAAACGGTTTGATCGACACGGTTTGTTCTACACAGAGTGTGAGCCAAGGGCGTGCGTCACGACGCACGAGTGAGTCAACAGCGGATTGCTCCGCCAACTTCGGGAGTCGAGGAACATGCCGACGTTTGTCTATGAGGCGATGGACGCCAATGGGCTGGAAACCAAGGGCTCCGTCGAAGCCGGTTCCGAAGCGGATGCTCAGGCCAAGATTCGGGAGCAGGGTTTTTATGTCACCCGCATCCAGGAAAAGGCCCGTGGTGCCAAGAAGAAAAAAGACGGCACCAAGGTCACCGTCAAGAACGACGGCGTGCAGAAGAAGAAGACCTTCTCGTTCGGACGGGTGAAATCAAAACAGCTTTGTACATTCACTCGGCAGCTCTCGACGCTGCAGGATGCCGGGCTGCCAATTCTCCGCAGCCTGCGAATTCTGGAGAACCAGGCCAAGCCGGGAGCGCTCAAGAACTCCCTCATCGGCGTGATCGACGACGTCGAATCTGGTTCCACGTTGTCCGAAGCCATGGCCAAGCAGCCCAAATGCTTCGACAACCTGTACGTGAACATGGTGAAGGCCGGTGAGGCCGGCGGTGCCCTGGAAGTCATTCTTCAGCGCCTGGCCGAGTTCAAGGAACGGGCCCAGAGTCTGAAGAAGAAGGTCCAGGGGGCGATGATTTATCCCATCGCCGTCTTGTCCGTCGCCACACTGATCGTCTCGGGGATCATGATCTTCATCATTCCCAAGTTTGCGGAAATCTTCGAGGGCTTCGGTGTCGAACTGCCGGTCATGACCAAGATGCTCATTGGCACCAGTTCGTTCATGGCGAACTACTGGTACATGTTCATCATCATCCCCGTGGGCTTTATGGTCGGCCTGAGAATTGTCCGCAAGAACGAAACCGGAGCATACGTCACCGACTGGATTGCCCTGAAGATTCCGTTGATGGGGGCGATTCTGTCCAAATCGACCACGGCTCGCGTCTGCCGGACGTTGGGAACACTGATTGCCTCCGGGGTGCCCATTCTCGAAGCGTTGTCGATTTCGCGGGATACGGCCGGGAACCACATCTTCCGCCGCGCGTTTGACCGCATTTACGCCGCCATTCGTGAAGGGGAGTCGATGGCGGTGCCGCTGAAGGAAACCCGCATCGTCGATGACATCGTCGTGAACATGGTCGACGTCGGTGAAGAAACCGGTGCGTTGGACAACATGTTGTACAAGGTGGCCGACGTTTATGAGGAAGAAGTGGAAGTGCTGGTCG
Organism: Planctomycetaceae bacterium; assembly: GCA_041742495.1. Classification (GTDB taxonomy): domain Bacteria; phylum Planctomycetota; class Planctomycetia; order Planctomycetales; family Planctomycetaceae; genus JBGSIP01. The sequence continues at coordinate 113 of JBGSIP010000302.1, read as the reverse complement.
AAAGTCTGATCAGCATGTTGGAACCGATCATGGTGGTGGTGCTGGGGCTGATCGTCGGCTTCATCGTCATCGCGTTGTTTCTGCCGCTGGTGCAGTTGCTGAACGACCTGTCT
>JBGSIP010000301.1:0-1633 GCA_041742495.1 Planctomycetaceae bacterium | reverse complement strand
CGGAGGCACACCGCAGCCGCCTGGACGGTGACGACAGTTGACGCCGGCGAACCGTCAGCGGGGATCGCAGATGACTTTGACGATGCCCGGGCGGCCTGAGGTCGATATGCTGGAACTCAAATCTGTCACCACAGACTCGTGGCGGGTGGCAGTCCTTGCTAGCCTGCAGAGAGTTTGTCGCGGCACTGTGGCGTTGCCGGGCCGTGCAGACTGATGGTTGATTGTCCCGCTTTGGAATTGAATTCAGACGTCCATGGGTGCTCCCAGCGATGCCACGGTGAGGTCCAGCCCGCTTTCGGAAGGAGCGGCGGGGATCGGTTCGCCCGCGATGTCCGCACGACAACTCCCACTGGGGCTCCCGTTGTGGATTCACGTGGTGCTGTGGCTGTGGACGCTGTACGTGTTATCGTTTGGGCCACTGAAATGGCTGTGGTACGAGTCGCAATTCCTGTCGGGACCAGAAGAGTCCCAGTTCTGGGCGGCGTTCTATTTCCCGCTGATGGTACTGGGCTATTATTGCCCGCCGTTCGCCAATTGGCTGGACTGGTACGCCCGTTGTTGGGGCGGTTAGCCGCCTGTTGATCGATGCCCACGAGACCAGATTGCTTCAGGTCTTGATTGTTCAACGGACTGGTGGACAACCGCGGGTGCCCTGGCCGGGTCGACACGGGCGAAAACACGCGGCCCGGCGAAATCGACTCGCTAAGAACTGCCCGACGCGGCCGCCCTGGGATGGTGTTCCGCGGAAGTCTCTTGGCTGCGGAGTTGCATCACATGCGAGGCGGATCTTTGGCCTGAGGTCAACCGCAGGTGGGGTGCTGTTCGGCGGTTTTGGCAAATTTCTGCAACGCTGCGAAACCGACTCAAATCCGCCTTTTCGCTCGCGGCCAGAATTTGTTACACCGCCTTCAACGACCCCCGCCCACGGGATTCGTAACGGGCAGGCTGCTCAGGATGAGCGGATTCGGCAAGGAGGCCGACATGAATTTCCCCAACTTACGCGGTTCCAACGGACAATTGCAGATCCGCTGGCTCATCCGTCGCGATATGCCGGCCGTGCTCGAAATCGAGCAGGCCAGCTTCCAGCATCCCTGGTCCAATGACGATTTCATCCGCTGCCTCCGCCTGCGCAACTGCATTGGCATGGTGGCCGAGCGGGATGGTCAGATCATTGGCTACATGATCTACGAATTGCACAAGTCACGGCTGCATGTCATGCACTTTGCCGTGGCCCCGGCGGCCCGCACGCAAGGGGTTGGCAGCCGCATGATCGAACGTCTGGTGGACAAACTGTCCCAGCAGCGCCGCAAGGAAATTGTGATCGAACTGCGGGAATCCAACCTGCAGGGGCAGTTGTTCTTCCAGCGGCTCGGATTTGTGGCTGTCGCCGTCATTCGCGACCGCTTCGACGACACCAGCGAAGACGCTTACATCATGCGGTTTGTGCTGGAAGAAGAATCTCAAGGGACCATCCCGTTCTCCGTCCAGCAGCGTCTGGGTGACTACGACTACTTTTCCGACGCCGCCTGATTGACGGCGCCGCGGTGGATGCACCGCGTCGTATGCACCTGTCCTCCGGCGGCACACGGCGGAATTCCGTCGTCAGCGTCTTGAATTCGTACGGAGGCCGGAA
>JBGSIP010000300.1:0-3267 GCA_041742495.1 Planctomycetaceae bacterium | reverse complement strand
AATTTGTCGCCGCCATCGCCTGGCTGGCGGAACTGTTTGACGATCCCCATCAGCGCGAAAAAGTCCTCGGATACACGCAGGCGTTTTCGTCGATCGGCGGACTGATGGTGGCGATTGCCAATTCGATTTGTGTGCAGCAGGCGGCCAACCTGCCGGCCATCGTGCTGCCCGAGTGGCTGAACCTGTTTGGGGGAGCCATCGCCGACCCGCACGCGGCGTGGCGGTATACGCTGATGTCGGGGCTCATCCCGGCGATCCCGCTGATTGTCATCCGGCCGTTCCTGCCCGAGTCTCCCAAGTGGAAGGCGAAACAGGCGGCGGGAACGCTCAAGCGGCCTTCCATTGCCGAGCTGTTTGCTCCGCAGTATCGCCGGACCACGATCGTCACCACGCTGATGTTTGCCTGCAGCTACGGCGCTGCGTTCGGCGCCATTCAGCAGATGCCGCAAATTGTGCCCGGAGTCGACGCAGTCAAGACGTCGATTCAAAAGGCCACCGAGGGGAAGCCGGACGACGTGAAGAAAAAGATCGCCGGCGGGGTCGTGCAGGAAAAGGCCGCCGACTACACCAAGGCGCAGGAATTTGGCGGGCTGCTAGGCCGCTTCGCACTGGCGCTGCTGGCGGGGTACGTGGTGAGCCAGCGGGCCCTGCTGCGGATCTTTGTGATTCCGGGACTCATCGCGATGCCGCTCATTTTTCTGGCCTTTGCCCAAGGGGCCGAGCAGACCTGGTTCACGATGGACATCAGCATGATCCCCGGGTTCCATGATCTGAGCATTTCCCTGCTGGGCGTGCTGATCCTGCTGGCCGGGTTCTTTACCGTCGCGCAGTTCAGCTTCTGGGGGAACTATCTCCCCAAGGTCTTCCCGGTCCACCTGCGCGGCACGGGGGAAGGGTTTGCGGCGAACATCGGGGGGCGAATGCTGGGGACGCCGTTTGCCGGCATCACCTGGTTGATCGCCGCCAACGTGATCGCCACGGAAGGGAACCCGACGCCACAGCAGGTGGCGTACGCGGCCGCGCTGGTTGGTGGGCTGCTGTATCTGGCGAATCTGGTGCTGTCGTTCTTCCTGCCGGATCCGCGTCACGACACCGCCGAATGACCGGAGAAGCCCCACGGGCAGTCGCCGCGGCAGCGAGGCGTCCTATAACGAGGCGATCGCCGCCATGGTCACTGTCTTCGTCACTGGGCTGGTCTCGGCTGAGCTGGTCTCGGCTGGGCCAGGCTAAATGCTCGCGGGAGAAACCGGAATCGCTATGTGGGTGCTCGCGTCGTCGCCGCTGGAAGTCGAACGGGTCTTGAGCCTGTTCCTCGTCCAGTTGATCGTGATCATCCTCGCGGCGCGACTTGGAGGCTGGCTGTTTCGTCAGTTTGGTCAGCCGCAGGTGGTCGGAGAAATTCTGGCGGGCCTGCTGCTGGGGCCTTCCTGCCTGGGGGGCTTCGCGCCGGATGTCTTGGCCGGACTGTTTCCGCAGCAGACCGACACGCTGACCCGCGTGTTTGGACAGCTCGCGCTGGTTTTTCTGATGTTTGAAGTGGGCCTGGAGTTCGACTTCAAACACCTGCGGGAGATCGGACAGACGGCGGCAGCGGTGGCCGTCGCGGGGATCGTACTGCCGTTTGGTCTGGGTTTTGGGATGGCGTGGCTCGCGCACGGCTCGCTCGCGCCGGCCGTGGACCGCGTGGGGTTCTCGCTGTTTGTCGCCACTGCTCTGTCGATCACGGCGATTCCCATTCTCGGCCGCATCATGCTGGAGTTTGGACTGCAGCGGGTTCCGGTGGGCGTACTGACCATTTCCGCAGCGGCGGTCGACGATGCACTCGGATGGATTTTGCTGGCAGCCGTCAGTGGCATTGTGACGGGTGGACTGGAGTGGGGGAGCCTGCTGGCGCGGCTGGCAGGGATCGCGCTGTTTCTCGCGGTGATGTGGTGGGGAGTCCGCCCATTGCTGCTGTGGCTGTATCCCCGCCGCGGAGAACCGCTGGGAGAACAGGAATCGATCACGTGGCTCTCCGTGCTGCTGATCGCGGCGTTTCTGTCGGCGCTGGCCACCACGCAGATTGGTGTCTTTGCCATTTTCGGCCCATTCGTACTGGGAGCCGTGCTGTCGGAGCATGAGGGGATTCGGCTGCAGGTGCGCCGGCAGATGCACGACTTTTTGTCGACAGTGATGCTGCCGGTGTTCTTCACGTTTACGGGGCTGCGGACGAATATCGGACTGCTGGACTCGTGGCCGCTGTGGGGCTGGTGCCTCCTGATCTCGCTGGTGGCGATTGGCGGGAAGATGGTGGGCTGCGGCCTGGCCGCGCGGTGGGGTGGCTGTTCGTGGTCCGCGGCGGGCATCGTGGCGACGATGATGAATACGCGCGCCTTGATGGGGATGATCGCTATTAACATCGGCCGAGACCTCAACGTCATCCCGGATGTCGTCTTCAGCATGCTGGTGATCATGGCGTTGGTGACCACGGTGATGACCACGCCGCTGCTGCGGTGGCTGCTGGCGGCTGACCCGCTGATGGAGGGTCAGCTGGGGGTGGGTCCGCTGGGGGAACCGGCGAGCACACCAGGAGTCCAGGTCGAAGCGGGGCGTCCTGCCGCACATTGATGTCCCTTCACGGGGACCACGAGCGAGTGCATCTGGCGTAGCAACCGGCACTGAATGGCGGACCTCAACCCCACACAGAACGCAGGCCGGATGGACTCTGCGCCACACTGACGACGCAATGACCACGGGCAGGTCGCCAACGGGCGCTGACTGGCGAGGGTCGATCCGGGAAAATTTTGTAAAGAAGGGATTGCTATTCTGTGTGTGCGGTGTCTAATTCGCGCGGCTCAAACATGATTGTCGGGCGTTGGAAACTCCTGACTGTTTTGAGTGTCCCCCGGGAGAGTTTTGGAGCAGCCTGCGGAACCGATCCGGTCCATGGGCATCGTTTCTCAATTCGACTTGGTGCGTCATTGACGCGTTGAGTTGTCACCTCTCCCGTGGTCGACGATCGGTTACCGATCGCGCTGGCCCTGTGATTCCGGTGATGCGGCAACGCGTCTGTCAAGGAATCTCACTGATGAGCAGCGGCATTTCGGATGTCGGCACGACATCCTCTGCGGACGCAGACGGCGACCCTCCATCGATGCTCGTGGAGCTACTCCCCTTCCTTCCCGCCTCCGAGTTCACCACTCCCGCTGCTGGCACTCGCCGCCCGACTCGCTCTCGAACTTCCGGCAAACCTGCTGCTGCAGTCACTCCGCGCCGGGCCACCCTTCG
>JBGSIP010000299.1:0-1547 GCA_041742495.1 Planctomycetaceae bacterium | reverse complement strand
GCTGGCGGCGGCGGGGATGAACTTTACGCGTGCCTTTGTTGCCTCTCCCAGTTGCGCGCCATCGCGCGGGGCGCTGTTGACCGGGCTGATGCCGGCGCGGAACGGGGCGGAATCGAATCACACCTACGCGCGCCCGGACGTCCGCCGGTTGACAGCGGACCTGCAGTCGCTCGGCTACGAAGTCGCTGTTTTTGGAAAGGTGACACATGGCAAGGAAGCCGAGTCACTGGGGTTCGACCATGCCGCCTCCCGCGGGGATGCTGAGGACGTGCGGCAGTACCTGTCGCAGCGACAATCGTCACGGCCGCTGTGCCTGCTGGCGGGCACCCGGCATCCGCACGTGCCGTGGGACACTCCGAATCCCGGCTACGATCCCGCACAATTGAATCTGCCCCCCAATTTCGTCGACACGCCCGAGACTCGCTCGTTTCGCGCTCTGTACTACGCCGAGGTGACGGCCGCTGATCAGTTTCTCGGTGACGTGTGGGCCGCCAGCGAGGAGTTTCTGGGGCGGGAAAACACCTGTCTTTGTTTCACCAGTGATCACGGCGCGCAGTGGCCGGGAGGCAAATGGAACCTCTATGAGACCGGCATTCGCGTGCCGCTGCTGGTCGCTTTTCCGGGTGTGGTTGCGCCAGGCAGCCACTCGGCCGCGATGGTCAGTTGGATTGATCTATTTCCCACGCTCATCCACGTCGCCGGTGGCAAGCCACCAGCAGACATTGATGGCCGCTCCTTTCTGCCAGTACTGACTGGTCGCGCAACCGAGCACCGGAACCGTATTTTCACCACGCACAGCAACGACGGCCGCATGAACGTATTCCCCATTCGGTCGGTAAGAACGGAGGGGTTCAAGTACATTTGGAATCTTCGTCCCGATGTTCCGCACACGACTCACATCGATCTGGCGCCAGGAAGGGACGACCTCATTTACTGGACCTCCTGGGTCGTGCGAAGCACAGAAGACCCCGCGGCCGAGCGACTCGTCAGTCGCTATCACCGGCGCCCTGCCGAAGAGCTGTACGACCTGTCGGCCGATCCGTTCGAACTGGAGAACCTGGCTGGGCGACCCGAGCACCAGCAGCGGCAGGCAGAACTGCGCCAGGAACTGGAGGTCTGGATGACGCAGCAGGGAGACCGCCAGAGTCTGCCGGTCGAGCCACGCTCGTTTGATGAACTGCAGTGGAAGCCGCAGCCGTAAGCGTTGCTTCCAGAAACGCAGACGCCGGCTGACTCCGCCTCGGTCTCTCACTCAGGGGCTGGCGCAGGTGCTGTTGTTGCGCCCGCGAGCGGCTGTTCTGCGGGGCAGTACGGGAAAGCCGACCGGACGATGTCCGCCGGGGGCTGGCGTTTTCGCTGAGCGGAGCAACGGGACGTGGGGCGTCCGTCGACCGACTGGCGCAACTGCGTACCACGAGGTGGTTAGGAGGCCTGAAACGGCCCTCCACGAACACCCTGAGTCCCCGAAATTGCCATCGCTGGGTCGACGGCCAAAGTCGTCTTCAGCCAAGTCCCCGACACAGTCTATAGTCGCCGGCAGCCGAGTT
>JBGSIP010000298.1:0-4264 GCA_041742495.1 Planctomycetaceae bacterium | reverse complement strand
AACAGCCGCATGATCAGCGTGGTGGTGAGGGCCCGCGTGCGCAAACGCCAGCCCTGCTGGTCGAGTTCCTCCAGTGTGTCGGCCAGCGTCGCCAGCGGAAATGGCCCCAGCGTCTGCCAGCCGGCTCGCAGAGTCATCTCGGTCGCTGTCCGCCTGACAAACAGCGGCATCCGTTGCGGTCGCGCGGCTGACCAGAGCCAGAACGGGACTTCCTGCCAGTCTCCGTCCCGGCGCAACGCGGGGACGGGCTGGCCTTCCCGCTGGACCTGATGACGCGTGCGGTACGCATGCAGGGCCGCGTTGTATGAAACTGAGAGTCGATCCGCATCGCCGAGCAGCTGCGCCAGTAATGTCTGCACCCCCGGCAGCCGACAGACTTCGCTCAGCGGAAGTTCCAAATTTCCAAACCCGTGGGCATGTTCCCACGCCACGCGCGCACTGACCAACAGATCGAATAAACGTACGGGAGCCGACGCGGCGCGCAACGCCTGCACAGCGGATTGCCAGAATGTTGACAATACCGGCTGCCAGCCGGTGTTCGACATGACGCGGGTGACGCGTTCTGCGAAGGACTCGAATTCAGCCTCTTTGGCCAGCGTGAGTTCTTCCCACGGGCGGGCAACGGTGTTGACATCGAAGGCGATCCGCTGCGTCGTCAGCCCGTGCACCGCCGACTCCACCGGCACCTGCACGCTGAACCGGTGCGGCGTATCGTTATCGACCACCAGGTTGATGCCCAGTCCGCCCGCTTTGGCGACCAGCGTGTTCTTGAGCCAGACGCCCGGGTGAATGAGGTCGGGCTGATGCCCCGCTGCGATCCACGGTGCCGCAGCGGCGCAACCGGACAACCGACTCAGGGTACTCAGATCACCACCGGCCGCCGTAAGCCGTTCCCGGGTGTAACCTGTAGCGGCTGCAAGAAACTGCTCCCGGATCTCCGCTCGCAATCTAGACCACGAACGGCCAGCGATTTGAGTCGGAGCCGCGGCAAATTCCTGGCCCAGTCGCAGGGTATTGTCCCGTGCGTGTCCCAGCCATGTGTGGCGGGGTGGGAGCACCACCGAGCCCCCCTGTTCGCGGGGTGCCCGCGGAACGTCGCTCCCCACAGCCGGACCGGTGGTCAGCGGCAGGCTCGCCGGACCGCGATCAGGGGCAGTTTCCGCGAGGGACATCGGGGAGGCTCATCGAGGGGGCACTGAGAAGCGAAGAGCAGGGCGGCAGGCGAGCAGTCGGGGCAGCGGGAGTCCAGCACACAACATGACGGAACCAGCCAGCGCCTTTTGCCGGCGATGGCTGGTTCCCTGATTCCAGCATCAAGAGGTCATCCAATGGCAGGTGTCGGTGTCACCAAGCCTAGCCAGTACAGCGACGCGGCGACAGGCAGTCTGTGTGAGCGGCCGGACCACGAGCCAGTTCCTGGGTAATGACCTCCCGATAGTGTGCCTCACGGATGCGGGCATCGTCGAGCGAACCGCCGAAGGATCGTTTTTCGTCCAGATAAATGAGCGGGACGGAGAACTCCTGAATGCGCAACCCAGCCCGAGCCGCCTGGACCCACAACTGCAGCGGCATTGCGTAGCCCGTGTCGGTGATGTCGAAGTGCTGGAGCGCATCGACCCGGTACGCCTTGAAACCGCAGAATGTGTCCGTCAGATCGAGCCCCAACAGTTGGTTGACCAACTCTGTCACGCGGATGTTGATGGCGCGGCGGTCGGCCGGCGGAGCACTCTGGCCGGGCAACACTTCCAGGTAGCGGCTGCCCGACACAATGTCGACCCGCCGGCCATCCGGCGGATACAGCGCGCGGACCAGCCGGGGAATCAGCGAGGGCTCGTGCTGACCGTCACAGTCAATCGTCACGATCGCGTCGTACCCATGCGCGCAGGCATAATCAAAGGCCGTCCGCAGCGCCGCACCATATCCCTGATTCCGGCTGTGATGCACGACAGCAAGCTGGTCGTCCGCCAGCGAGTCCAGCAGCACACCAGTACCGTCAGTCGATCCATCGTCGACGACCAAAATGTCTTGAGCAAACCGGCGGACTTCGCTGAGCACGGGGCGCAGGTGGTTCCGCTCGTTGAAGACGGGGAGGGCGGTCAGAAAACGGCTGGTCATGGAAGATTCCCCGGGGCAAGAGCCACAAAGTTTGACAAGACACCCGCCCTCTCAGGGGGATCGAGCCACATCAACGCCGGTGAGCCCTGACTGTGTGTGCCAAACACACGACAAAGTTCGCAGCGAATCAAGGTCAGACTGCTCCGTCGACCGGTCGCGCTGGAGCAGCCATTTTCAAAGACGATTCTAGCGCCGGGGAGCTTACCTTCAATCGGGGCAGTTTCCGGGTTCGACTCCCGGCTCTCCCGGGCCGAAAGCCCCCGCGATTCGACATAACCCGTTTGAGGATCATATACTTGCCGCCGCGAAGTTGCTGCGCGGCAGCCTCCCGGCGGCGAATCAAGAACAGGTTTTTCCGCGATGAATGAGGGCTTTGAGCATCTTCCTGATCCGAACGATCCGGAAGGAGAATCCCGACTGGCATCTTTGCTGGTGGTGCGCGGGCACGACCGGGGCCGGAGATTTCGCCTGGATCGCTCGTCCGTCAAAATCGGCCGGGGTGTCGCCTGTCAGATTCGGCTGTTTGATACGGAAGTCTCTCGCGCGCATGCGGAGTTGTCGTATCAGCGGGGCTGGCAGATTCGCGACTTGTCCAGCTCCAACGGAACGCTGGTGAATGGTCGCCCGGTCACCGAATCGCCGCTGCGCAACGGTGACCAACTGCTGATCGGAGGGACCGCGATGGTCTTCATGCTCCCCAGCGATCAGACGCAGGCCGAGCGAGCCGCCGAGCGGGTCTCGTTCATTGCTCCGGAAAGCGGTGCGGATCACTCGCGGATTGTGTCGTTTATCGATTCCGCAGACTCCCGGATCAGTGGTCCGGACCGCGTGCGCAGCGAAACCGACGATTTGCGGGTGCTGTACGACGTGTTGGAGGACATCGTTCGTCCGACGCTCGATCTGGATGAGTTACTCCATCACGTGCTGGAACAGGCGGTGGCCGCCACCGGGGCCGACCGGGGCTGCATTCTGCTGCATGACGGGGCGACAGGCGACGTGCAGCCCCGGGCCTTTACGACCCGCGCACGCAATACGGCGGAATCGGATGCTGTGGAACCGCTGCCTGTCTCGCGGACCATTGTCGACTATGTGCTCGCCACCCGGCAGGGGGTTCAATCGACCGATGCCCAACATGACCGGCGTTTTGAAGCCGGGCAGAGCATTCTGCGCGCCGGCGTGCGTGAGGCGCTGTGCGTCCCCATGCAGTCCCGTTCACACCTGGTCGGCGTGCTGTATGTCGACTGCCTGACGCCCGCTGCCGACTATGATCGCACGCGGGCGAAAAGCCGGTTTGCGGCGTCCAGCCTGCCGCTGCTGGTGGCGATTGGCCGACAGGCGGCGCTCGCCGTGTTGAATTCCCAAATCCAGCAGTCGCTGGTGCAGTCGGAACGACTGGCGGCGATGGGCCAGACTGTCGCCATCTTGAGTCATCACATCAAAAATGTGCTGCAGGGCATTCGCGGCGGCAGCTACCTGGTCGAGCGCGGCCTCAACAACGAAGACTTTGCCATCATTCGACAGGGCTGGGGGTTGCTAGAGCGCAACCAGTCGCGGATCTACAACCTGGTGATGGACATGCTGACCTTCAGCAAGGATCGCGCGCCCACGCTGCAGCCGGGGCACCTCGACGATTTGAGCGAGGAGGTCTGCGAACTGATGCAGGGGCGCGCGGCAGCGGCGGGCGTCCAACTGTTTCATCAGGCGAGCGAAGACATTCCCCTGGCGCTGTTCGACGAAGAGGGGCTGCACCGGGCGATTCTGAATGTCATCACCAATGCCATTGACGCCGCCCATCAGGTGACCGGCGGAACTGTGACTGTGTCGACCGTGTTCAATGTCGCTGCCCGGCGGTTGGAAGTGGCCGTGGCCGACAACGGTCCCGGCATCGATCCAGACGTGGCCGATCGGCTGTTCAAGCCGTTTGAATCGACCAAGGGGTCGTCGGGCACTGGCTTGGGACTGGCGGTATCACAGAAGATTCTGCGGGAGCATGACGGCGACATTCACGTGTCGACAACGCCGGGAGAGGGGACGACGTTTGTATTGTGGCTCCCCTATTTTCGTCCCGATGGCGAGGCGACCCTCCCCACGGCCGACGGGGCAGCGGAAGTGGCTCCGACTGCTGCCGGCAAGTCCGAAAGCGCGGAAG
>JBGSIP010000297.1:0-2006 GCA_041742495.1 Planctomycetaceae bacterium | reverse complement strand
GATCATCGGCGTGATGTCGAGATCCGCTTCGTCTGCTGGTCGTCGTTTCTTTCTGACTGCCATGCCCCTCATACATCATCCTTCGTCAGCCTGCGGAATTCGGCCATCGAGAGATCACTACGAGGCCTTGGCGGAGGACTTGGTGGAGGCATCAACCACTTCCAGCATGTCGGACAGTTGATCCTGAACCGAATCTGTCAGTTTGCCCAGCCGCACCTGAATGTAGGCCACGGCAATCACCAGCGGGATCGCCACGGTCAGTCCGATGGCGGTCGTGAACAATGCGAAGCTGATCTCGTTGGCGAGCGCCTTGGGGTCTCCGCCGCTCTGCTGCGCTGTGGCAATCTTGCCGAATGCCTGAATCATCCCAGTGACGGTCCCCAGCAGCCCCAGCATGGGGGCGCTCTTGACCACAGTGGTGATCCACGACACGCCAATCTCCAGGTCTCCCAGAACTTCCCGCTCAAACCGTTCGGCCAGCAGCAGGCGCAGTTTGTTGGGCGATAAATGCAAGTTGCGTAATGCAATCAGCATCATTTGCGGAACCGCTTTGGTCCAGTATTGCGGTTGATCGCAAAAGGTCTCGGCGTCGCTCCAGTCGCGTGCGCGCAGCATGGGAACCAGGGCCTCTCCAAAATCGGCCGTATCCCCAGAGGAAAGTTGCTTCTGGCGAATGCGCGTCAGAAGCAAGATGATCAGGCTCAGGCCGGCGAGGCCGCACAATCCCAGCGCGGCGTAGATCGCATAGCCCACCCACGTCCACATGGCGTCCAGACTCATAACATCCTCGTTGTCTCTGCAAAATGTGGTGTGGAGAAGAGTCCGTCACAGCAAGATCGTGGCAGGTGAACGTACCGCTGATGGTGACAACCTGATGGCAGGAATTCGCTCGATTGCCGCGACCCGCGGAGGGATCCGCACAGGTCGATTTGGCCACCTCGCTCGACCCGTTCTGAGCAACATGAACCGTGGACTGGAAATGAACGGGGCGGCAACGAAAGCGGGGCCACTCAGGTTAGAAATAGGTCTGACGGGTGACGACAAACTGATAGCGACCCGCCGCGCGGGTGACCAGAAAGTATGTCCGGCGGATGTCCTTGACGTTGCGATTGGCATACGCCAGTTCCAGATTCGCCAGCGTCGCCTCGGTCTGGGGAGAATAGAAATGAAAGAATGTCGCCCCGGAAGTCTGCACGCCCGCCTTCGCAAATAACTCTCGATCCGCCTTTTGCAGCGGTCCTGCCCGCCAAACCATATACAGCCGGTCTTCCCCTTTTCCGGACCGGGACTCCCGCTGCATGGACTTGGGCGAGGACAGCTTGGACAGATACACCAGCCGCCCATCTGGCAGCAGTGCGCCAAGTTCAATCCCAAAAAAATCCAACTGCTCGGCGTACCGCTGCAACGAGCCGGACTGGTCGAAGCGGACATACCAGCGCTGCTCGCGCGACAGTCCGCCATCCCCGGCACCGCTCCCCAGCGGGCGTCCACCCGTACCGTGGGCAGAACCAGCGCGGCCGGAATTGGAACTGGCCACATCCATCGTCTGCTGGACCTGAGCCGCGACCTGATCCGCAAGCTCGCTGACTGATTCGAGCATCTCTTCAACCTGCGGTTCCTGCTCCGTCAGCGGATCGTTGGCAGCGTCCGGTGTTTCTGGATCTGGAGACTCAACGAGCAAACTCTCGTCCGGGTTCCCGTCTTCCGAGCCCCCCGACAGTTCGATGAACTCGATCGGCGCAACGGCATCGACCTGCGGAGGCAGATTGCCAACATAGACAAACGAGAGCAGCGCGACAGCGGCTCCGGTCAGCAGAACGGCGCTCAGCAGCCACGAACGAACACGCTCAAAGACTGTCGTGCGCAGGACTGGATCGGGAATTCGAGCGTCGAAACGCGCCATGATCTCTCGTTTGATTCACGTCGTGGTCGCCCACCGCCGACGTTTCGCGACTCGCCCGCGTCCGTTCTGCAGCCATCGTTGTGGCGGTGAAGAATCACCGACT
>JBGSIP010000296.1:0-3152 GCA_041742495.1 Planctomycetaceae bacterium | reverse complement strand
GCCAGGTAGGTGCGGTTGCCGCCGCCGGTCACGAACAGGCTCAGCCCGAAATCTTCATCAGGGGCAAACCAGCCTGCGTTGCGCTGTGTCACTTCGAGCAGGAGGTTGGCCAGTTCCGGCCGGGACAGAGGGCAAGTGATTCCCACGACCGACAGCGATTGGGCCAGCCGGTCCAGGTGGTCTGCGACACGGAAGGGCTGATGCCGAAACGTCCTCAGCAACTCCGTCACCGACACCCCGTGACAGACCCCCACATCCCACACGGGGACGGCAGCGGTGGACAGCGGCTGCCACACGCCGTGGCAATAAGCAAGCAAATCGTCGGGCTGGCCGATCGGCATGGAGGCAACGTCATTCCGGTCAAAGGAAGCTGACTGAGAAAAATTGGTGTGGGAAAATCCGCCTGAATCAAACGGAGGTATGCTGCCCGGCGGACAGAATCAGGTCACTCGGCCAAGCCGCCTGTCCGGGGAACTCTCACCGCACCATTCTAGCAGGTTGCCGTCAGAAACCCGCTCACGCTCGCATTCAGTGGGGGCGAACTCTATTTTCTGGCTCTGGTCCCGCGGGCACAGGGACATCGCTCTTGCTGCTGATCTTTGCTCCTCGCTGCCGGGTCGGGCGCGCGGAATGTCTGGTGCCAGAATCTGCCGTGGGACGCGGTTGGCTGGTCCCGGGCCCCCTGTATTGAGGAATGAGGCATGTCACGTAAGGGAACCCAGTTTGCTGGCCTGTCGACCGCACTGGTGACACCATTTCGCCACGGAGAAGTGGATGAGCCGGCGCTCCGCCGCCTGATCGACGCCCAGATTGCCGCGGGAGTCCAGGGGGTCGTCCCCTGCGGAACGACCGGGGAAAGTCCCACGTTGTCGCACGAAGAGCACGAGCGCGTGGTGGCAGTGACCTGCGAACAGGCGGCGGGCCGGGTCAAGGTGATTGCCGGGACCGGTTCCAACAGCACCAAGGAGGCCATTCGGCTCACGCGTGCTGCTCAGGCAGCTGGCGCGGATGGAGCGCTGATGGTGGGGCCGTACTACAACAAGCCGATGCAAGAGGGCTTTTTTGCCCACTTCAAGGCCGTGGCCGATGCGTGCGACCTGCCCATCATGCTGTACAATATTCCCGGGCGCACAGCGAAAAATATCGAGGCGGAGACCATTGCGCAACTGGCTGAGGTGTCGACGATTGTCGCCATCAAGGAAGCGGCCGGGTCGCTGGATCAGGCCTCGCAAATTCTGGCGACTTGCCCGTTGACCCTGCTGTCTGGAGATGACAGTTTGACGCTGCCGTTGATGGCGATCGGGGGCAGTGGCGTGGTGTCAGTGGCTGGGAACATCGTCCCCGAGGACGTGCTGTCACTGATCGCGGCGGTCAATTCTGGCAATCTGGCGGCGGCACAGCAGTGGCACCACAAGCTGTTTCCGTTCTGTCGGGATATGCTGGGGCTCGCCACCAATCCGATTCCCGTCAAAGCAGCCTTGGAACTGCTGGGGCGTGATACCGGCGAGGTGCGGCTCCCATTGACGCCATTGGCACCCGCAGCCAAGCAGCGACTGCGGCAGACGCTGGTGGCTTACGGTTTGCTGAAGTAAGCCGCAGGCGGGTTGTGGCAGCCGGTGGCTTGTGCCGGGCGTGAGTTGTGCCAGGTGAGGGTCGCAACGGTCGCAGGACGCAGTGTTCGACCCGCTGGCGGTGGTCTGCGGGAACGTTTCTTTGGCGGGTCGGTGAGGAGAGCAGCCTGTGATTTTCGGATTTGGCAAAAAGAAGGCTGCGGACGACAACGACGATCGCGAGCGCGACTACGAACCGATCCGGTTCATGGGGACGCTCAACAAAACGGAAATTGACCTCAAGCCGCACAAAAAGCTGCTCGAAGTCGGCATGGACATCGCCAAGGACTACGTCACCGACGGTGTGATGCGGCGGGCAGAAGTGTTGCGCATTGAGCCCAAGGGGGAGCGGGTCGCCACGGTCATGATGATCGATGGTATTGCCTATCCAGGTGACAAGCTGTCGCGACAGGAAGCAATGGCGGTGCAGCAGATCATGAAGCTGTTTGCGGGTCTGGACCCGGCCAATCGCAAGACGGCTCAGCGGGGAGGCTTGCTCTCCGAATTGGATGGCAAGAAGTACCATCTGCATGTGGAAACGTCCCCCTTGGCGGGGGGGGGCGAACGGATGACCATTTTTGTCGCCGACCCGGCGATCAAGCTCACCTCGTCGGAAGAGGTTGGTATCCCGGAGGCTTTGAAGGCCCGCATCCGAGCGTTGGCGTCGGAGAAGAAGGGGATTTTTCTGGCTACCGGTCCGAGCCGCTCGGGCACGACGACGACTCTGTTTGCGTTGGCCCGCTGCGCGGATGTCTATATTTATTCGGTCTACCTGCTGATCGAGTCGGCGGGGCGCGAAACGACCAATCTGCCTGCCTTTGAGCGTAATCCGGGCGAATCGCTGGACGAGGTGTTGCCGCGTGTGCTGCGGGTGGAAGCCGACATTCTGGTCTGTGACGCGGTGACCACTCCGGAGATTGCGAAGACGCTGATCAAATACGCCGATGAAGCGGCGATGATGTCGGAAATCGCCGGTCGCGATGCTCTGTCGGGATTGCTGGCGTTCGCGGAGATGTCGGGTGATATGGCCGGGACGGCGAATCAGGTCAAGGCGGTTGTGTCGCAAAAGTTGATCCGCAAGCTGTGTCCCGATTGTAAGGAACCATTTCGGGCCAATCCCAAGCTGATTCAGAAAGCGGGGCTGCCCGAAGGGACTCGGGTGCTGTATCGGCAGGCCGGAGCCGGCGAAGACGGGGAGGAGAACCCGTGCGAAAAGTGCGGCGGAACTGGGTTTTTCGGACGCACCGGGCTGTTTGAGATTGTCGAAGTCAACGACGAAATCAAAAAGCTGCTGGTCACCGGAGCCGGCGCTGTGCAGATCAAGGAAGTGGTGAAGAAGATGGATCTGCCGAACTTCAAGTCGTCGGGCTTGAAGCTCGTCGCGGATGGTGTCACCTCGCTCGAGGAACTGCAACGCATTTTCAAGGCGTGAGCAGGCAGCGTGGCCCGTGGTGGTTGCGAACGCCGTGGTGAACTCCGCTCGGTTGAGTTTCACCGCGGCTGGTGCTGGTTCCCGTTCGCGGCCCGCTGACAGGCCTGACT
>JBGSIP010000295.1:0-9373 GCA_041742495.1 Planctomycetaceae bacterium | reverse complement strand
GTAGCCCCGTTTGTGCAGGCCAGCCCCCGAGGTATCGAGCAGCACGAGCGCCTCGTCCTTGAGCAATTCCACGCGAATAGGAAACCGGGGGCCTGTCTCTGGCAGCAGTTGGCACCGGTGAGCGGTCCGCAGGCGCTCGACAATGGCCTTCTTGGTGATGGACTGGATGGAGGGGGTGGCCGTCAACTGTGACCGCACCGACTTCGCATCAACGGGAAAGGCGGCATCAGGCGGCAGCCAGCGTTCCCAGGGAATGCCGTGGATCTGATCGAACAGCACGCCGAAGTCGTCGGCGTCAAACCGCTTGACCAGCAGGCTGACTCGCTCGCCGCACCGCAGCCACAAATTGGCCCGCGCCATGTCCTCCCAGGTTCCCGTCAATTCAACGGAACCGTTCTCGATGGTGAGCTGCTGGTGACCCAGGGCGCGCAGTTCGTCGGCCACCAGACTTTCGAGGCCAAACACGGCCGAGACCGTCCACTGAAATTGCTCGGTCATCGGGTATCCGTGGACGACTGGGATGCGGCCAGTCGGCGATAGAGGTCTGCGTAATTGGAAACCATGGTTGGAAGCTGAAATCGCGCGTGTGTTCGCTGTCGCAAGGCGGTCCCGAGTTGAGCCGCGATCGCGGGCTGCTGCAGCAATTGGTGGGTCAATTGCGAACGTCCCACGGAATCGCCCACAGGAATCAGTCGGCCGTGGTCGTTGTCGGGAACCAGTTCGCGATTGGCGGCAATATCGGACACGACACAGGGGAGCCCTTCCCATGCCGCTTCCATCAGCGCATTGGACATCCCTTCAAAGTGACTCGCCAGCCAGAAGACTTCAAAGTGGGGCAGATGTCGTCGGGCGTCCGCCCGATGTCCGGCAAACCGGACATGCGCGGCACACTCCAGTTGTCGGGCGTAGTGTTCCAATTCCTCGCGCTGCGGCCCAGCACCAATGACGAGCAGATACGCCCGCGGTTCGAGTTGGCGCACCAGTTGCATGGCCCACAGGCAGTCCTTGAGCCCTTTCTGCGGGGCCAAGCGCCCGACATACCCCACGAGGCGGGCATCGGCGGGAAGATCGTAGCGTGCCAGCAGTTCTGCACGCGACAGCGGGGGCTCCGTCTGCGGTGTCACGGCGTTGGCCACCATCGCCAGTTGCGCGTCGGAGTAGCCGAGATTCCGATAGAAGTCGCAGACAGCCGGCGAGTTGCCCACGAGGACATCCGTCCGCGAAATCAACCAGCGATCAAGCCGGCGCTGCCAGCCAGCCTTCCAATCGTCCACGCACCGTTCCCCAACGACCGTCTTCCAGCTGCGGCTGCGGCCTGCCAGCAAGCGGACATAGCTGTTCGCGGCAAAGAGCCAACTGTGGACAATGTGCGGATTGTCACGCTGCAGGCAACCACGCAGACGCTGCAGGGTACGCAGATCGAACTTGGATCGTTTGCCCAGCACGGTGACTGGAATGTCGCGTGCTGTCAGCCACTGCTCGAAGTGGCCACCGCGCGTCAGCGCAATCACGTGCACCTGGAACTCGTCCGCGGGCAGTCCGGCTGCCAGCAGCGCCAGTTGTTGTTCCGCGCCGGACTGGTCCAGCGTGGGAATGACCATGGTGACACGCAATCGCGACACGCGAACATTCATTTCGGAAAGTGGTTGCAGCAACGGGAGCGGGCGAACTCGATGTCCTCATCACAAGGATGCTGACCCGTGCTCGACGCACGGCACCAATGGCGAAGTATCGGCCGTGGCCAAAAAACCACAAGGCATCCGCCGAAGGCAGTTTGTGCCCGCGGCATCCGCCACAGGCGGTTGATGCCCGCGGCCGCCCTTCTTGTACGGGTCATCAGGGCATTGCAAGGCGCGGAGCTTCACGAGTGGGGCATTCAAACCGAAGTGTGGATGCCTGACGGGAGAATTCGGTCTTGCTGATTCGTCGCGTGGGCCGCAGAATTCACTGCGAATCGGCACCTGCCGCGGTGCCCGCTGGTTCGTCCACGGAATCGGGGAGCACCCGCCATGTCCAGCATCGGAGGCACCAATCCGGTGACGTCGATCATCGTCGGCTCTGCGGCTGGCGCGGCGGCGCGGGTTGATCGCCCTGATCGCAGTCGCGAACAATCGGCGACCAGCGATCTGCAGGCTGCGCTGCGAGACCCGCAAGCCAAAGGAACGTCCGCAGCGGCAGCCACGGAAATGTCTCCCGATCGCGACGCCGGAGGGGCGTTTTACGATCCCAGCGGTGAGCAACCCCCTTCCTCAGAAGGCGACAGCAGCAGCGAAGACCCCCCGACGCAAGAGGACGTCCCTCGCGCGACAGCCGAGGCATCGCGGGAAGACGTGGGAGGTTCTTTGGACATCACCGGCTAGCCGCGGAACGGATCTCGCTGCCGGATGGATTCGCGTCAGGTGCCAACCCCCGATTCCTCCGGTTCCCATGTCTCCGCCGGCGACGTCGGTCCCAACGGTGTTTCGCGCGGAGCACTGGGCGCAACAGCGGTGTTCGCTGCTGCGATGGTGCCGGTCGGTGAGGTACGGAACGCGTGGCGGATGGATTCAACACGCTCTGTCACCCAGATCTTTGCGTCCAGCATCACGCGGAACAGAGTGGGCACGAAGATGAGTGTGAAGGCCGTGGAGACCACCAGCCCGCCGAGAACGACGGCACCAAGTCCACGATACAGCTCGCTACCAGAGCCGGGAATGACAATCAGCGGCACCAGCCCCAGCACGGTGGTCGTGGTCGTCATGAAGATGGGACGAATCCGGCTGCGCACACTTTCGAGGATGGCTTGCGTGTGCGGCATGCCATCTTCCCGCATGTGCACCAGCGATTGATGGACAA
This sequence comes from Planctomycetaceae bacterium, assembly GCA_041742495.1. Taxonomy (GTDB): domain Bacteria; phylum Planctomycetota; class Planctomycetia; order Planctomycetales; family Planctomycetaceae; genus JBGSIP01. The sequence continues at coordinate 6,538 of JBGSIP010000295.1, read as the reverse complement.
TCAGAATGGGATTGTTGACGACCGTTCCAATCAAAATGATGAAGCCCAGCATGGTGAGCACATCCAGGGGCTGCAGGGCATACAGATTGAGCAGTTGCAGTCCGAGCACTCCCCCGACGGCCCCCAGCGGGACCGTGAGAATGATGACGAACGGGTACAGCCACGATTCAAACAGGGCGGCCATCAGCAGGTAGGTAATCAGCAGGGCGAGCACAATGTTGAACTGCAACGCCTGCCATGCATCACGCAGTTTGTCCGCCGTGCCAGCGAGCGTCATGCGATAACCGCCGTTCAGCCGGCCTTGCGACTTGAGCTTGTCGACGACCTGTGTGCGTATGACGGTCATGGCATCTTCAAGTGCCATTTCCGGTGGCGGTGAGACTTCGATGGTGATGACTCTCAGCCGCTCGCGGTGATTGATCTGTTCGGGCCCGCTGGCCAGGATCACATCGGCCACCGCCTCCAGTGGGACGAGTTGTCCGTCGGGGGTGGCAATCGGCAGTGAACTGATGTCCTGCGATTGACTGGCCCAGGCCTCCTGTCCGACGATCCGCAAGTCGATTTTTTTCCCCTCCAGGAAGTAGTCGCCCGCATAGGCTCCGTCGACCAGTGCATCGACGGTGTAGCCCAGATCGGCTGTCGACACACCCAGATCGGCGGCCTGAACCAGCTTGGGTACGACATGCAGCTCGGGACTCGACAAATCCAGACTCGGGACGGGGCGTACCTGCGCGGTGGGAATCAACCCTTTGATCATGCCCATCGTTTGCCCCCCGAGGCCTACCAGCGTGATCAGGTCGGGACCAGTGATTTCCACTTCCACTGTCCGCCCGCCCGTCAGGCCATTTTCAAACAGGCTGGATTGCTTGGCGACCGCAAAGGTGCCCGGCAGTTTGGCGCCTGCCTTTTGAACCAGCGGCACAAGCTCCCCCACGCGGGCCGGATCCACAGCGCGCAGGCCCAGGAAGACGGAGCGTCCGCGGGCCACATAAAAGAAGTCATCGATCGCAGGTGCATCGAGATGAGCAAAGGAGGCCGGATCCTTTGCGTTGATGTCCCAATAGGGGCGCAGTTCGTCTTCGGCAATCTGCCCCAGATGCCGCAACTCATCGAGGTTGTACCCCGGCGGCGGCAGCAGAATGCCGAACACCAGATTCCGATTGCCGGTCGGCAGATATTCGACCTTCGGCCACAGTGCGTAACTGAGGCCCACGGAAACCCCCACCAGCAGCACAATCACCGCCAGCCGGGCCACCACATAACGCTGAATGACTGCGTTCACGGCCACCACACTGCCAGAGAACAATTGCCCCAGCCGGGCACCAAAGCCAGCGGCAGCGGTCTTGGCTGTGGGACTCGGCGTGCTGCGGGCAAGCTCCGTGGTCGTTGGGGCGTGTTCACTGTGCATTGCGGTTGCCGACGGCGTCACTCGACGTGGACTGCCACGCAGCAACCGGGCGGCGGCCGTCGGAATGACGGTGACAGAGACGAGCAGCGATAGCGAGACCGCGGCGGTGATGGCCAGCGCGATGTCACGAAAGAGCTGACCTGCTTCCTGTTCAACAAATACGACGGGCAGGAACACGGCCACGGTGGTCAGGGTCGAGGATAAGACGGCCCCCCAAACTTCGTTGGTGCCGCGGCAGGCGGCCTCCCAGGCGGTCTCCCCTTTCTCTTCGTAGCGGCGAACGATGTTCTCCAGCACGACGACCGCATTGTCAACCAGCATCCCGACAGCAAACGCCATCCCCGCCAGACTGATCACGTTCAGCGAACGCCCCAAGGCCCCCAGCACCAGAAAAGTACCGATGATGCTCGTCGGGATTGCCAGTCCCACCACGAGGGCTCCGCGCGCATAGCTGAAACCGGCTCCGAAAATGATGGCCAGCGTGATGGCAAAGAACCACGGATTGACATATGCGGCACCAACGGCACTGGCAATGAGCACAGGGACCAGCAGCAGCGTGGTGAAACCAAAATTCAGAAACAGCATCAGTACGGCCATCGTCAACGCCCCGCCGATGAAGATGTTCTCCTGGACGAGGTTGACCGACGAAGCGATGTAAATGGTCTCGTCGTAGACCTGCGTCAACGCGAGGCCGCGCTGGTTGAGGATGTCGGCGTTGAGCTCGCTTGCCACGCGCTGCAAGCCTGCCATCACATCCATGACGTTCGCGCCGGTTTCGCGCAGGGCGTTAATGCCGATCGACGCGTCGCCGTAGCGCCGCATCATGCCGTCGGGCTTCTTGTAGCCCAGTTCCACCGTGCCGATGTCGCGAACATAGACGGGGGCTCCGTCGCGATAGGCCAGCAGTTGCCGCTCCACCTGTTCTGGAGAGCGAAACTGCCCCAGCGTACGTACGACGTACCGGCGCTTCCCTTCCCAGAAATCTCCTCCCGATGTGTCTTTGTTGAGTCCGCGCAGCACGTTCCGCACATCGTTAATGGTCAGTTGGCGGGCCGCCAGTTTCTGTGGATCGACAACGACCTGCAGTTCATCAGACAGACCCCCGATGACGTTGGCCTGCGACACCCCGGCGACCCGTTCAAAGCGGGCCTCAATTTCATCTTCCGTAAACCGCCGCAGCTTGTTGATGTCGAGCTCCGGCGGGGGCAGCAGCTCGGCAATCGCCGGGTTCTCCGGCAACAGAGCCCGCAGACGCAATGATCGCAGGCCCGGGTTTTGCGTCTGCAGTGCGGCGTTCAACGGCTCGCGCAGGGCAGGGTACTTGTCAGCAAACTGCCGAATGGAATCGTCGGTCGCTGGCTTGGCAGAAAGTATGAACCAGGCAATCGGGCGGTCGTTCGCATTGGCGGTGGAAATCACCGGGCGGTCGGCGTCTTCCGGATACTCACGCACCTGCTCCAGCCGACTGATGACATCCACAATCGTTTTGGAAAGGTCCGTTCCGACGGCGAATTCGAGGATGATTTTTCCCGACGAATCGCTGCTCTCGGACGACATCTTCTGGAGGCCTTCCACCCCCTTGAGCTGTTCCTCCTGCTCAATGACGATTTCCTGCTCCACCTCCTGAGGACTGGCACCACCCCAACGCGTTTCGATCGTGATGGTGGGCGTCTGCACTTCGGGCGTCAGTTGCAGTGGCATTTTCAACAGCGCGACGGTGCCAAACAGCGCAAACAGGAGTACGCCGACGGCGACCTTGATCGGGTTGTCGATGATTGCCTTGGTGACATCCATATGGGCGAACTCTTCTGGGCAGGATGTTTGAGCGTATGGCAGCAGCGCGACCGAGGACCCCACAGGTGTTGGTCCGCCGAGGCGCGTCAGGAACTGGCGGCGGTACTATCTGTCGCGGGGGACGGCACGGCGGCGGGCGTTTCTGTGGTCCACGTCACGGGGGCTTCGGCCCCGGGGGCTGGCGGGCGAATGCGTTCGTTGCCTCGAACGACCACTAGATCTCCGGGCCGAATAGCACCCGTCACCTGAATGTGGTTGTCCCGCGCCACTCCCAGCGCCACGGGCACCGAGCGCACAGTACCGGTTTGCGACGACACCCCGGAGCGGCCCGGTTGAATGGAGGCTGGTGTGACGACATAGACCTGTGGCTGCGGCCCCCCCAGGACCAGCGCATCTTTGGGAACCAGCGTCGCTCTCACACGGGGACCAGTGGCCAGAATGCCGCGCGCCAGCATGCCCGCTTTTAACACGGGAACGCCGTCCTCAATGGAATTCTCGACCAGCACCTTGACCGGGAATGTGCGGGCTCGCAAATCAGCCTGAGGAACAATCCGGCTGACCTTGCCGGTCCAGATTCGGTCGGGCACAGCGCTCAACTCGATGCGAACGGAATCACCCAGATGCACAAAGGGAATCTGGTCTTCGATCACGTTGAGCACAATTTCGACCTGATCGAGGGCAATCACTTCCGCCACCGGGCCGCCGCGGTTTACCCAAGCGCCCCGCTCGGTATGCTCCGCTGAGACATAGCCGTCGAACCGTGAGTAGATCGTGTGCTTCTGCAATTGATCGAGCAAACGGTCGCACACCGCCTGCTGCAGTAACACCCGCGCCCGCGCCTGTTCAATTCGCTCGGGTCGGGGGCCTTCGACCACCAGTTGGAACGCCGCTTCAGCATCTTCCCAGGCGGCTTCCGCGGCAGACACACGGGACACAGTTTCCTGGACCTGGTCGTCCGTGACCACGGGATTGGCACCCGTAGCCAGTTGCTCAATCCGTTTGAGTTGTTGACGCTCGTAATCCAGCACGGCGAGTCTTGAATTGACCATTGCCTTCGCCTGCCGGACTTCCTGCTCTCGCGATCCGTTTTCCAGTTCCAGCAGTTCACTTTGCCGAATCGCAAGTTCTGCGACGGCAGCCTCGTGTTCCTTGCTGATCGTCTCGGTCAGCAGTTGCGCGAGCGACTGACCATCGGCCACGCGGTCACCCGCCTCGACCATGAACTCAATCACCCTGCCATCCACGGCGCTGCCGATGAGTGCCATTTGAGTCGGATAGACGCTGCCGACATACACCCGCCCGTCGGTGACGTCAGCCTCCACGGCTTGGGCGACCACCACCAGCGCCGCAGGGGGGGCCGCCGGTCCTTGTCCGCTCACAGGAATACTGAAGGCAGAACCGACCAGCAGCAGCCACAGAACAATCCGGACGCAACGCAGCATGTCAGGCTCCGCAATCAGCAGCGAGGGAAGTGCGTCTGCGTGATCAAACAGGTCCGGCAGCACCCGACGGGAGATCACGCCACGCAGCAGGCGGGAACACGAGGATAAAACATCATAGTCCTCCCGCGGACGTGGCACAGCTAGAAATCAGGGCCACAAATGGACTTCCCTCCGCTTCCAGAGGCGATTTCTTCGCCTTGGGACTTCTCAGAATCAGTGTGGCACTGTTCACACCGCAGGCCTCACAGCCAGCGGATGGTGCCGATTCTCGCGGTGTGCCGATGGTCGCCGAGGGCGCATGGCGATCCGACAGGTCGCAGGCGGCATGTGCCGGTGGTGTCGGTTGGGCGACCACTTCGAACGTCGCGAAGCCGACGGCGGGCGTTTCTGACCCTGCCTGCCGGCGAAAACTCCCTCTGGTGCCGTCAGGAGGCAGTTCTCGCCCGTTTGGCACCTCAATTGCAACCTGACTCTCTTCGTGATGAGACAGCGACGTTGTCTGATACCCGGACACACCCACAGGGAACTCATCACCCCGGCAGGCGCATCCGTGCGGTCTGCCGCAGTGAGGCCACGGCGGCGAATTTCCGTCGGGCCTTGCACACGGGTCGCTGCTCTCTGCGTGTCGCGCTTGCGGCCCGGAACAGTTGCCTGACATCTGTGAAGCTGTCGGCCAGCACATCTACTCTGACCAAAAGGAGACTATCATGGCCCTCGAAACCAAACTGGATCTGAATCAGGAAACCGTCAATCAGTTGCAGGATCTGATTCGCATCAACATTGACAGCAGTGACGGGTTTGAATTTTCAGCCGATCAGATTGATGATCCGGCGTTGAAAAGTCGCTTCACTGAGTTCGCCCGGCGGCGTCGCGAACACGCCGATGAATTGGCGACTTACGTGGCTTGGAATCGCGAAGATCCGGTCCGCGAAGGCTCGTACGCGGCGAGCATGCACCGCACGTGGATGTCGATCCGCGAGATGTTCTCCTCGGATGACCTCTACACCGTGCTGGCGGAAGCCGAACGCGGGGAAGACTACATCGTGCAAGCCTACAAGGATGCCCTGAAGTCAACGACTGGCTCTGCCATGAACGACGTGCTGCTGCGTCAGGCGTCGCATGTGAAGTCGGTTCACGACGAAGTGAAGCAGATGCGCGACATGCGTAAGGTGCAATCCAAGTAGGATGCGTTGCAGAGACAATGCTCTGCTTGACACGACAGTGTGACTAACAAAACAACCACCGCGGGAAGAGCACCTGGCTCGGCCCGCGGTGGTTTGGTTTTTCTCAGCAATCATCCAAGTCATCGCGGGCGTATGGCACTCCGCATTTGATCGTGGCCGCGAATTACTGCGCGGCTTCCTTCGGCACGACGTCGAACTCGAGTGGCAGCACGCTGAAATCGGCAAACTGGACGTAAATCGCAATGACCGCGGCGATCAGGATCAGACCGACAGGGATCGCTCCGCGCCACGGCGTCATATCGACCGCTTTCACGTCGACCTGTTCAAACTCCGTCTTGCTCGGCCAGATCTCCCCAATGACCAGCATGATCACGACCAGCCAGGTGAAGACGACGCCCACGAAGGTGAACGTGTGAAGCGAGGCCACCACACGATCGAACGGAGGCACAAAGTACCCCAGTGCAATCACCGAAAAGCCGGTCAGCATACCGAATTTCGCGGCCGCTGGTGGCACACGGCGTGTCACCATGCCCACCAGGACGACGGCAAACAACGGAATGAAATAAATCGTGTTCATTTTCTGGAGATAGCCAAAAATGCTCTGCTGACCATCCAGATACGGCGCGGCCAGCATCGACCGCACGGCAATGAGGACCCCAACGACAACACCAGACCGCACACCGGTGCGGTCACTGGCTGAGGGCTGCAGC
>JBGSIP010000294.1:0-6962 GCA_041742495.1 Planctomycetaceae bacterium | reverse complement strand
GCCACGTCGACCATGCGCCACGTCGCCACCATCAGCAGCAGGCCGACAAGCAGACTCCAGCTCGCCACAGCCGGGCCCACTCCGACCCATTCCAGCGCGCCACGCGAGATCAGCGTCAAACCGATCAACATCCCGAACGCGGGGGACAGCCCCCAAACCATCCCCAGCAGGGTTGCGCCCAGGAAGGCCGGGTCCTGGCAGGTACAGCGAATCAGCGAGGGGACCGACGCGCGCGACAACAGCCCCCCCAGCACCATGCCCGCCAGCGCTCCCAGTCCTGCCGCCAGCGGAGTGGTCGCTACGGGGGGCCAGAGCAGAGCCGGTGCGACTGTCTGTCCGGCACGCAACAGAAGTGTTTCTCCGTGGGGTTCGTCAAACGTGATGGCGTTGGCGATGACCAGCGCAATCGTCAGCACCAATCCCAGCATGGACCACTGCCGCGGCAGTGAGAACCCGTCGTGATGCATGAGGGCGGCACCCAGCAGCCAATACCACTGAAGGACCACTCCAATCGCCATCACCAGCAGATGACAGCGGGGGAACTCGGACATCCAGTCGAGGTGGTGGTGCAGGGGGACAGTCTCAGGCAGAGTGATGCCGTGACCCACCACCCAGATGCCCACCACAAACACCGCCACAACACCCATTGCCGCTTCGACGAGCACATAGCGGGCGGGAATTGGGGTCTGACAGTCACGACAGCGTCCCCCCAGCCTGAGCCAGCCGATGACGGGGGTATTGTCATACCAGCGAATGGGGTGCAGACAGATCGGACAGTGGGAGGGCTCGCCGTTGACCGATCGTCCCCGGGGCATCCGCCAGACCACAACATTCAGAAAACTGCCAAAACTGGCGGCCAGAGTAAAGCACCAGGCGAGAAACACGCCGGTTGCCGCCCACCATAGCCAGCCATCCATTTTTCCACCAAATCTGCCAGTTTCTTGGGCTCGCCGGATCGGTTATGCTCATTCGGGCGGAATCGTACCGCTCGTCAGAGCGGTCTGAGTCTACGGATTTCCCGCCGGACGCAACAGGCGGTCGCACTTCGCATTGCATCTGGTCGCACTGAATTCAGAGGAGATCGAAACCAATTATGCCGCGGGCCGCGAAAGTACAACAGCGACAGGCGTTCACATTGATTGAATTGCTCGTCGTCATCGCCGTCGTGGCGATTCTGGTGGCCTTGCTGCTGCCCGCCGTGCAACAGGCGCGTGAGGCGGCGCGTGGTGTGACGTGCAAAAACAATCTCAAGCAGATTGCGCTCGCGCTGCACAACTACCACGACACTTACGGCATGCTCCCCAAGTGCCACTATCGCCGCACCAACGTGAGCGCCGCTCTCGATTCCGGGCATGGTCCGTTTGTCAGCCTGTTGCCACAGTTGGAGCAAGGCCCGCTGTATGATCAATGGGATCATGGCTCCAGCTACTACCAGGCCGGGAATGCTGTTCCCGCCAACATGGTTGTCCCTTCGTTTCACTGTCCGTCCGATTTTCGGGCGATCACACCCGGCATGAACTATGCCGTCTGCACGGGGTCGTCGACGCATCAGTGGGACCCTGTCAACAATCAGCCTTCCAATGGAGCCTTCACGCGCGACGTGGAACAGCGCTTCCGCGATCTGACCGACGGCACGTCCAACGTCGTGCTGATTTCAGAGCAGTTGACCGGTGATGGCGTGACCAAGGCCGACTTCCGGTCTGTGGACGGCACGGTTTACGACACGGCATTCTTGCGACGGGATTGGCCGACGATTGATGAATTGAAGGCCGCCGCGGTTGTCTCCACGGTGCCAACATCGAGCGGTGCCGCCAATTGCGGTCGCCAGTGGGCGTCGCCGTCTCCTGCCTCGACATCGTTCACCACGGCCGCGCCACCCAACTGGGAACGCCCCAACCTGTTCATGAATGCGGACATGGTCAGCCGGTGCGCCGATCGCAACGGTGTGGCTGCAGCGCGCAGCCGACATCGCGGCGGAGTGCAGGTCGGGTTGGCCGATGGCTCGTTGCGATTCATTTCCAACAGCATCGACCTGACCACATGGCAACGCCTGGGTGGCCGATCAGACGGCAACGCCGTGGGCGAGTTCTAACGCCAGCCCTGCGACTCGGCCTGCGCTCTTTGCACCATGTCCGATGGATTGTCGATTGCTCCCCGTGGCACGCGGCGAGCACATCACGTCGCGGCCAGCAGTGACAGCAAGGTTTGCGGATCGGCGAAGGACTCGAACAGATGATCGGGTTCGGCGGCCCGGAGCACCTCTAGCGGATAAATTCCCGTGGCTACCGCCACAGCACGCGCACCGATGGCTCGTGAGCACTGAATATCGGCTGGCGTGTCGCCAATCACCCAGACCGAGGAAACATCGGGATCTCGCTCGAGCCGGCGAGCCGCTTCCGCCAGTGCTCGGCGGGCCACATCATCGCGGCTCACATCGTGATCGCCATAGCCGCCAAACGCAAAATGATGATCAATGCCAAAGTGCGACAGCTTCACTTTGGCTCCCCGCTCAAAATTACCCGTTAACAGTCCCAGCATGACGTCGGACCGCACCGCAAGCGCCTCGACAATGTCCCGCATGCCGGGCAGCAGGTCGGGGGGACCTCCGGCGATGCAACCCGGCAGTCGCTCCAGATACAACTGCTGAAAACGCTGCCAGTTCTCCTCGGTGAACGCGATTCCGTGATCGCGAAACAGATCCATGATGATGGCGCGATCCGTGCGGCCCGCGGTCGGAATGTCACACAACAGCTCGGTCACGGGAAACCCCGCCAACAGTGCGGCTTCCATCGCCGACTGTCCCGATCCCCCGGTACTGAGCAGGGTGCCATCAATATCGAACAACACAACTTTCATGAGTTGCCAAATCCTCGTTTGTTGCTCGCCGTTGGGCATGGTTTTGCGCACCGGTAACACAGTGGTTCACACGGCAGGTTTCACCCGGCGAGGCGCTGGCGTGTGCGTCTCGCCCCCGGCAGGGTATCGCGGCTCCGCGGCTCGGCAAGCCCGTTTGCCAATTCGTGGGGCTGGCGAAGCATGGTTTGTGGTGTTTGCTCAGTTCGAAGGCTGCCGCAACCCGCCTCAAAATTTGTACCCGGTCCCAAGGCATGGAAAAAAAGGTGGCCAGCGGGTATCCCTGCAGACACAGTTTCGCCACGTCGGACGGATGAACTCCCCACCCGGGTTGGCACGTTGAACTGTTCTCGTCCGGCGCGAGGTGGCTCGTGGAAGCGGTCTAGGCGACTGGGTCCGGTCGATATCGAACATGGCAGAGAAGGACGAATTCGTGAGCACCGCAAATCTCACTGGGTGGCTGATGCTGCTGTGCTGGCTGAGCGCTGCGGAAGTGGCGGCTGAGTCCACACGGCCGAATGTGGTCTTGATCCTCTCCGACGACCACACGGCCGCCGACTCCACGGTGTATGGCAGCGCCGAAGTGCGGACACCACAGATGGCCCGCCTGGCGGCGGCTGGCATGACGTTTGACGCGGCGTTTGTCGCCAGCCCCTCGTGTGCCCCCTCGCGGGCCGCTCTGCTGACCGGCATGTATCCTCAGCACAACGGAGCGGAAGCCAATCACGCCGCTCCGTATGCGGACCTCAAGAAGTGGCCCGCCTACTTTCAGGAACTTGGCTACGAAGTCGTCGCGTTTGGCAAGGTTGGCCACTATCAACAGACGAAGAACTACGGCTTTGATCTCTCTGAGCACAACGGCTATCACGAAGATGTTGCCATTCCCAAGGCCTGCGACTGGTTGCGGCAACGGACCAGCCAGCAGCCTCTGTGCCTGTGCGTCGGCACCAATTGGCCTCACGTCCCTTGGCCCGAATCTCCCGAAGGCTATGACCCGGCGACGGTCATGATTCCTCCGGTTCACGCCGACACGCCGCAAACCCGCCTGCAGCGCGCGAACTACCTCTCTGCCATCGGGCGCATGGACACCGACATTGGCCGCGTGCTGGACGCCGTGGCGGAACAACTGGGCGACAACACGATCATCTGTCACACCAGTGACCACGGCGCGCAGTGGCCGTTTGGAAAATGGAACCTCTACGACACCGGCACGCGCACGCCACTGATTGTGAGCTGGCCGGGGCACATTGCCCCCGGCACGCGCACACCGGCGCTCGTCTCCTGGATCGACATTCTGCCCACGCTGCTGGAACTGGCGGGCGGACAGATTCCCGCGGGCATTGATGGCCAGTCGTTCGCTGGGCTGCTCACGGGGGCTGCCCAGTCGCATCGGGAGACCATCTTCACCACCCACAGCGGAGATGGAAACATGAACGTGTTTCCCGCGCGCGCGGCCCGCGATGGACGCTTCAAGTACATCCGCAACCTGCGTCCCGAATTCAAATACACCTCGCACGTCACGCGAACGGAGAAAGCCGGCTACTACGAATCCTGGGTGGCCGCCGCCGCACATGACCCCCGCGCCGCGGAAGCCGTGCGACGCTATCACGAGCGGACGGCGGAAGAATTGTTCGACGTGGAGAGCGACCCGCTGGAGCAGCACAATCTGATCGACGACCCGGCCTTTGCCAGTCATCGCGATCGATTGCGCGGTCAGTTGGATCAATGGCTGCAGACCACCACAGACACTTTGACGGTGTTTGGAACGCCGACGCTCCGCCAGTCCCCCGCGCGCCAGCCGAATGTGGTGCTGGTTTTCATTGACGACATGGGACATAGCGATCTCTCCTGTTTTGGCGGTGACGATGCCAGCACGCCCCAGATTGACCGCCTGGCCGAAGAGGGACTGCGGTTCACCAACTTCTATGTCAACATGCCCATCTGCTCGCCGTCGCGTGTCGCGCTGACTACGGGACAATATCCGCAGCGCCATCGCATTGATTCGTTCTTGAACAATCGCCAGGCCAACGAAGATCGCGGGATGGCCCAGTGGCTCAATCCCAATGTGCCCGTGTTGGCCCGCGAGCTGAAAGCCGTCGGCTATGCAACAGGGCACTTCGGCAAGTGGCATATGGGGGGACAGCGGGATGTCGGCGACGCACCGTTGATCACGGAGTATGGCTTTCTCGAATCGCTGACTAACTTCGAAGGGCTCGGTCCCCGCGTGCTGCCGCTGTGCGACGCCTTCGATGGTCGGGAGCCCAAGCGGCATGCTCTGGGGTCGGACAATTTGGGCCGCGGGCCCATTCGCTGGGCAGATCGCTCCATCATCACCGGAGAGTTCGTTGCTGCCGCCGTCCAGTTCATCGACGCTGCCGCAGCGAAGGGGCAGCCGTTCTATATCAACGTGTGGCCGGATGACGTGCATTCCCCGTTCTTCCCGCCGGCTGCTCTGCTAACCAGTTCTGCCAAGCGCGATTTGTATGTCTCTGTTTTGGAAGCGATGGACACACAACTGGCCGTGCTGTTCGATCGCATTCGCAACGATCCCCGCCTGCGTGAGAACACGCTGATTGTTGTGGCCTCAGACAACGGTCCCGAACCGGGAGCCGGCACCAGCGATCCTTTCCGCGGCCACAAAGGTCAGTTGTATGAAGGGGGCATTCGGTCACCGCTGATCGTCTGGTCGCCCGCGCTGCTCAACCCTGCCGCCGTGGGGACAATCAACGAAACGGCCGTCTGCTCGGCCATCGATCTGAACGTCTCGCTGTACGGCATCACGGGGGCCAGTTCGCCGACCAAGGCTCAGGACGGGGCGTACATTCCGCAGACATTTCTGGGATTTGAATCTTCGGGGCGGACGCCACCCATTTTCTGGCGGCGGCCACCCGATCGCGGTCGCGAAGGGGCGGCCATCAACCCGGACTTGGCGATCCGCGCCGGAGACTGGAAGCTGCTGGTGCAATTCGATGGCAGCTCGCCACAGTTGTACCGCGTGAGTACCGACATCACCGAGCAGCAGAACCTGGCGGCCGAGATGCCTGCACTGGTGGACCGTCTGCGCGGGCAGTTGTTGACCTGGAACGCAACTTTGCCTCAGTTTCCACCCGCGATGATCTCGCCCGAGGCTCCCCAAACCCCGCCGCGACGGTCAGGCGCCCCGGCGCCGCCCAATGCGAAACCGCGGGCCAAAGCGCAGAGCGGTGTAAACGGCGAGTGATGTGTTGGCAGATCGACGACCGGCCCTGCGGCCTCAACTGGTTTTCAGGATGGATTGCAGGGCCTCATCGAGTCGGCGGAAATCGTCGGCGCTGTTGTACAGGTGCGGAGACACACGCAACCCGCCCATCCGGGCCATGACCCACACGCCCCGGTCCGTGCAGGCCTTTTGCAAGTCGATGGGGTCCCAGTCCTCGAACCGGGCCGTGACAATGCCCGACCAGGTTCCCGGTCCGCGCGGGGTCATCAACTGGCCGCCATGTCGCTGGAGCACTTCTGCAGCGTGTGCGGAGACCTCCTGCAGCCGCGCTTCTCGCTCCGCTTCGCCCCACTGACTCAGCCACGCGATCGATTCGTGAAAGCTGATCCACGGGCCCATATTGAATGTCCCCCCCTCATAGCGGGAGGCCGCCTTGCGCAGGTCGAAGCAGACGTTGGCAAAATCGCCTGCCTGCGTCACGCTGTTCCAGCCCACGCCCACGGACCCCAATCGTCCGAGCGCGCGATCGGACAAATACAACAGCCCGGCCCCCTCCGGAGCCATCAGCCATTTGTGGCCCCCCGCACACAGCACATCCACCTGCCAGCCCGCCACGTCCATCGGCAGCACGCCGACACCCTGGATGCCATCGACGACAAACAACGCATCACGCGCGCGGGCCAGTTCCCCCACCCGCCCCAGATCGGTCCGGAAGCCCGACGCAAATCCGACATAGCTGACGCTGATCACCCGCGTACGCTGATCGCAGGCCGCGGCGATGCGCTCGGCGGTCACCACTCCGTGTGGCATGGGGACACGGCGAATTTCCACGCCCCGCGTTTCCAACGCCACCCACGGATACAGGTTCGAGGGGTATTCGTTGTCGGGAATCACCACGTTGTCCCCCGGC
>JBGSIP010000293.1:0-9989 GCA_041742495.1 Planctomycetaceae bacterium | reverse complement strand
AGACTCGCAAGTCCAGGCGATGATTCATCTCCGGCCTGGGCACACTCGTGTCAGTTTCCACGTCCTGACGAGCGAATCCAAATTCCAGCGTTTGGCAGCGACCGGTTGATTCCACGTCACAGGCCCATTTCAGCAGCGCTTCCGCCTCGCCCGCAGCGAGCACTTCTGCCTGAATGGCCACCCAATCTCCCGCGGTCCACTGCTCCTGCGTGCGGATGAGCTGACAGGACACATCCAGGCGACTGGCGGCTTGCTGCCAATTCTTTTCGATGTCCGCCAGCGAACCGCCGCTGACCAGTCGGTCCACCTGTTGCTGGTACTCGGCAGCCAGCGCAGCAGTGACATCTGCCTGCTGTGTGGACTTGTGCTCCCAAGCTTCCATCTCTGCGATGGATTGCGCGAACCGGCGACTGCGATCCACCGCACCCAGATAGCGTTGCTCAATGGGCCGACGCAGGCCGAACTCCGCCAGCGTGATGATCATCACGATCACCGCCAGCAGGCCCAGATCGAGCGTTCGCCGCACATGGGTGTTGGCGACTGTGGTGAGGTGGCTCATGGTGACACCTCCGGCCGACACCGGCACTCCAACTGAAAAGTGAGTCCCCGCAGGCTGGAAGCCACATCGCGCGATGTGTCGATCGTTCCAAAGACGCCTGACGCTTGCAACCGGCGCACCAGTTGATCGATGGCCGTCGGATCGATCGCCACACCCGCGATGGCAACCACCGTTCCACGCGAGTCAATTGTTGTGTGCACAGACCACAGTTCCACTTGCCCAGGCAAGTGGCTAATCGCTTGTTGTAGCACCGTCATCAGCGGAGCAATTTGCGGACGTGTTCGCAATGTGCTCAATGCAGCCAGACGGGCACGAAGGTCGGCGCACTGTTCTTCCTGCTGACGGTAGCCTTCTTGCAACGCGTAGACCGTTTCGGCACGACGACGCTGTTGATCCATCTCCCGCATGGCCAGATGCAGCCTGGTTCGTTCGAGAAGCACCAGCAGTCCTGCGACGAAGCCTACCAGCAGCAAAATCCAGCGTGCGCGCCGCCACCACGCTTCAACCACCATGTGCTTGCGTGCCCGCGGCGACAACATGTTGATGGAGGTCATGGGAATTTTTCCCCCGCCAACAGGGACAACATGGCTGCGGGACCGGCTTCGGCTCCTGTCAGGCCTCCATGAACGTCAATGCCCGATAGAGCGGGAATCACTTCGTAACCCAGTTGTGCTCGCAGGTGCTCGGGCAGTCCGCGGATCGTACCGAATAGCCCGCCCGCGACGATGCCGCCAAATGACTTGACGCGACAGCGCCGCGAGGCGAAGTCGATCGTGCGTGCCAGCTCGTCGATGATGGGAGCCAGTTCGTCCAACAGTGCTTCCCGCAGGCGGCGTGACGCGAGCGGCGTTCCCAGATGGTCGGCCGAGGCCACACCCTGCCGCTGCAGGGCCTCGATGCACGAGGTTTCCGACAAACCGAATTCTTCGACCAGTCGCTGCAGGCAGCCTCGCAACGACAGTCGCGGCATCAGCCGGACAAACCCAGGCTCGCCCTGCTGGGAAAAGACCACGGCCGAATCGCGATCGTCCATGTGCAGTGTGAAGACCGGGGCCTGAGGGAAGTGCAACCGCCCCAGCCGAGCCAACAGCCACGGCCAACCATCGACGGTTTCGCACACCAGCCCTTGACGGACGAACAGCTTGGCCAGCATGTCCAAAGAGCCAGACTTCCAGACTTGGGCCAGGCCGCGAAAGCTCTGCGTCTCTTCCGTGTCACGCGGTGGGGGCCAGCGAACAGGCGCATAGCCAAACGCGAGGTCGCTGACGGTCGAGACCGCCAGCAATTCCTCCCGCACAATTTCTGCACGCTCGCTGTCACTCACCGCCGGAACTGAGAACTCATGGAATTCCAGTTCCCCCAGCGCCGGCAGAACCGCCAGGCTGCGAGTGCCCCAGCGCCGCAGCATGTCACGCAGCGCGGTGGGAAAGGCAGCATCGGCCAGAAAGTCGGGCGTGGCCACATCGACGACATGGGTCCACACACATGGACGCGGACGAACACTGCCATCGAACATCGCCAGTTGGCAACCGCCGCGCCGCAGCACGATCCCCAGCCAGCCACGGCCCGCAGGCAAATTGGCAGGCACCGGATGCGCAGCATCAGCGATCGAGCTCGACGCGATCATGGAGTCCCGGGGGGCAAGGACTGGGCAGTGGGCGACCCTCTGCTGCTCTCCCGGCACGTCCAGCGCGCAGCGCGGACACTCCACAGGGATCGTCAGAGGCCTCTCAATCCCGACATCGAAACTCCAGGCGAAACAACCACAGCCGAATGTCTCGCGCCACCGGAGACCGGGCCAGATACGCGCGACGTGCGCGGTTGTACCAGTCGCGCCGTCAGCGGCAATCGCCAAGGATCGGCGATTGCCGCTGACGGAAGAGCAGGTTCACCGTGAGTGCGTGAAGGGGCTGGCTCCAGGCCGATCAGTTGCCCTTCGCTGCCTCATCGTCCAGAAACCGGGTCGGGAACATCTCTGACCGGACGTGTTCCTGCTGCAGCAGCGCTTCGAGGTCGGCCACGACAGCGGGATTCGCGGCGGCCACGTCCTGCGACTCCGCGGGATCGGCCTCCAGGTCATACAACTCAGTCCGGATCACGCGGCGTGCATTCGCTCCTTTGGGATTGAGGTTCTGGCGAATCGCTTTCCACCGTCCGACACGCACCGACTGCTGACCTCCATAGCTGGGGAATTCACGGTACAAAAACGGCCTGGGCGACTGCGATACTCCGGTCAACGCGGGCAAAATGCTGACTCCGTCGCGCTGCGGAGGCAATTGCTCTGCGCCAATTCCCGCCACTTCGGCGAGGGTGGGGAGCCAGTCTTCGAAACCAGAGACGAAGTCCACGACCGTCCCGGCGGGAATTTTTTCAGGCCATCGCGCGATGAGCGGCGTGCGGATGCCCCCTTCGTACAAGCTCCCTTTCCGGCCGCGGAACTGCAGCGAACTGCCAAAGAAGTCGGTGTCGGTCCCCCCCAATTGATCGTACAGCGCTCCATTGTCGGAAGAGAAGATGACCAGAGTGGACGACGTCAGCCCCGCGCGATCGAGTTCATTGAGAATTTGACCAACGTGCTCGTCGAGCCGACTGACCATGGCGGCATACGTGGCGCGTGGCGAGAAGTTGGGGAGATAGCCCCGTCCCCCCGGATACGGGGGATCTTCGGCGATCCGTTCGCGATACCGCGCAACAAACTCTGCGGGAGCCTGCAACGCCAAGTGCGGAATGACAGACGGGACATAGCAAAAGAACGGTTCACCCGGTTCCCTCGCCTGCAAGAACTGCAGCGTCGCTTTCGCAATCAGATCGGGGGCCCATTCCGCTGAGGTGTACCCGCGATAGGACTCCTCCTGCTGCGGATCGGCATCGGCAGGCAGCTTTTGTTGCGGGGAGAACAGCGCGTTGTTCAGGAACTGCTGTTCGTGATCACTCCACAAGTGAGGCGGGTAATAGTTGTGAGCCACCCGCTGACAGTTGTAGCCGTAAAAGCGATCGAAGCCCTGCAAGAGCGGTTCTCCTTCGGTATCGGGGCCCCCCAGCCCCCATTTGCCAAATGCGCCCGTCCGATAGCCGGCCGTCTGCAGCAGTTTCGCGACTGTAATACTGTCCGCTGGGATGGGATGCTGCCCCTCCAGTCCCTTGCGTTCGCGATTGTCGCGAATCGCACCGTGTCCCGGGTGCAGCCCGGTCATCAACACACAGCGGGACGGCGCGCACACGGCGGAACCGCTGTAATGATTCGTGAGGCGGACCCCCTCCCGGGCGAGACGATCGATGTTCGGCGTCTGAATGATCTGCTGGCCATAGCAGCCGACATCACCAATGCCCAAGTCATCCGCCAGAATGAACACAATGTTGGGCCGCGGCGGCGCGGAAACCGCTGGAGAAAGGCTCTCGATCGCGCCCCCCATCAGAGCCAACGCCAGCGCACCCCATCGAACAATGCGCCGGGATAGCTCTCGACAACGATCTGCCCACGGTCGAACTTCACCAGCCTGGACTTTCATTGTGATCTGCTTCATGGTCATTTTCTCCTCTCCCCTGACGCTGGCAGATGACCAGCGCGCGAACATTTCCTAGCGTCCAAATTTTCCGCAGACGGTGGTAGGCAAGTGATCCGTTGCGGGGGTGATTGCGTTGTCGGAATCTCTGAGGCTCTCCCCGCCCGCCGGCAGCGGTCGGTGAATCAGCCGATGGATCGTCCGGCGCGCGTGCCGCAGACCTCAAGAAGTAGACACGCTGACAACCGGAGATTACAACCACAGTAGGGGGCGGAAACGATTCCGTCCTTTCGATTTACGGCCGTCACCGGAACGCGGCGCGGGCCCTGCTCCGGGCGGCCGGCCGTTTCGTTCCGGCGATCGCTCACCGCGAAGGACTACCGATGAGTTCCACTGCCACCGCTCCAGAAGCACGCAAAGCGGTCGCTGACGAGAAAACAATCTTTCTCGTGGCGTACCCTAAAATCGTCTTCATGTATCCAACGATGATCGCTGCCTTCGTCGCGGCAATCTATATGCACTTCTTCGCCCCAGCCGGCGATCCGCTGGCTGGGTCCACGGTGGGCGTGATCTTTCTGGCCATCGCCTGTCTGAATGCGATTGTGCTGACGTTTGATTTCCCTCGCACCACGTCGTTGACACTGCTGTTCTTTGGAGCGGCCGTGGTGATGGGATTCTACCTGCTGTTCATCACGTTCCCCAATGTGCTGCCTGCCATCACAGGCATTCTGCAATCCCTAAATCCCGTGGCGAATGCGACCTTCTATTACGTGATCGGTCTCGGATTTTGCTTCCTGTACCTGCTGGTCGCCATCAATGCCCAGTTCGATTACTGGGAGGTTCGCCCCAACGAACTGTTGCACCATCACGGCTTCTTGAGCGATCTGGAGCGCATCTCCGCTCCCAACATGCGCATCTCGAAGGAAATCAACGATCTGTTTGAATACCTGCTGCTCGGCTCGGGACGCCTGATCCTGCAGGCCAGCAATGAGCCCCGGGCCATTGTGCTTGAGAACGTACTGTTTATTGGGGCCAAGGAAGAGAAAATTACGCGGATGCTCGGTGCTCTCCAAGTGCAGGTCCGGGAAGAGTAGCCCGCCCAGTCCGCCATCAAACGACTCGCAGCGACTCATCATCGCGGCGGGTCAAGGTTCGGCGTGCTCGAAACTGAGGGGGCCTGTCGGCAGGAATCTGCCGGAGAGCACTGGCAACTCCGGCAGATCTGGCCACGTTCTCCACGTTGCGCTTTGTCCAGCGCAAAATCTTCCCATTCCCGGTTTCCAGCGATCAGCCGCGATTTTCGCCCGGTTCGCTGTAGCAGCGGCCGCCCAACCGGGCCACAATCATCGTCGTGCGCCGCAGTTGTCGGCCCCAGCCGCCGCGCGGTGTACCCGTTCAATAGGCGTTCAGGAGCGAGAGTATCGATCAACCCGCTGCAGGAGGTGAGTGCCGATGATGGTTCAGACGACCTACGTGGCCGAACAGTTGCGCCGGCTGACAAATCTCGAATACATCCTGCTGGGTGATGTCCGGGATCTCTTGGAGGAACCGCCGACGGAAGAAACCCGCCATTGGCTGAAGGAGGTCGTCGGAGCGCTATTGGAGACCGTTCCGCTGGAGTTTCGCCTGAGCCAGATCGGCGGCTACCTGTCCGAAGTCACGGCGGAGAACCCCTGCTATGCGGTTCATGTCGAATCGCTCAAGGCCCAGCACCGCTTCCTTGTGGACCAACTGTACGACATCAAGGTCCGACTGGACGAATCGGAATCATACGAAGACGTCGCACTCACACTGCGGGCCGATCTGGCCAACTGGTCCCGCGCCATCACTTCGCACCGGCACCACGAGAACCGGCTGCTGCAGTCGGCACTGTTTGTGGTGGACGGCGGCGGCGATTGACCGTCACGCAACCTTGGGGCCCACTTTGCGCGTTCCCTCTGCGCTGCGGGCCTTGATGTCAAACAGGCCGAAGATTTCGGCGGCGTTGAGGCTCAACTGGGGTGTCGTCGTGTCTCCGGCCCCCAGCACGGCGTGAAACAGGTCCCGCTTCTGCTGCAACACCTTGTCAATTCGTTCTTCAATCGTGTCCTTGCAGATAAAGCGGGTCACGATCACAGACGATTTCTGGCCAATGCGGTGCGCGCGGTTGATGGCCTGGTCTTCGATCGCCGGGTTCCACCAGCGGTCAAACAGAAACACATAGTTGCTGAACTGCAGATTCAGCCCCACCGCGCCGGTGCCATAACTCATCAGCAGCAGATGGGCCTGCGGGTCTTCCTTGAACTGTTTGAGGATTGGCTCCCGCTGTTTGGTTGGAATTCCCCCGTGATAGACCAGTGCGTTGAACGATTTGGTTCGCTCGGCGATCCAGTCAATGGTGCGAGTCCACTGGCTGAACAGAATGGCCTTCTTGCCGCTCGCCTGAATCTCTTCCATGTCCGCCAACAAACGATCGAGTTTGACCGACTCCTGCGTGAACGGATCGTAATTCGTGATCTGCTTCAGGCGCATCACCAATTCAAACACATGATGAATGGTGATCTCGTCCCCCTTGTCGTTGAGGGCCATCACGCCATCTTTTTCGGCCGTCTGATAGGCCAGTGCCTGGGCGGGTGACAATTCGAGATACGCGTCGCGATCCAGTCGCGGCGGCATGTCGGTCATGACCAGATCTTTGGTCCGCCGCAACACGTAGATTTCGGCAAGTTGCTTGAGTTGCCGCAGTTCGGGCGTGGCGTCAGGCGGCACGACATTCATAAATTCAAACAGCGCGCCCATTTCCTCCGCACGGTTTTCGATCGGAGTACCGCTCAGTGCCCACGAGCGACGACGGGGAATCGACCGCGTGACCTGCGAGGTTCGCGATTCGCGATTCTTGATCCGCTGCGCTTCATCCAGCACCACTAAATCGAAACGCGGCTTGTCTTCGTCCGCAAACTCCGCCATGTCGCGGACCATCGTTTCGTAATTGGCCAAGAGGACCGGAGCGGTTGTCATGCGCCACAACATCTGCCGACGGGGCTTGTCCCCTTCCAGCGTCGTCAGCGGAATCTCTTCGGCCCAGAACTTGAATTCCCGCTGCCAGTTGGGAATCAGCGGTTTGGGACACACCAGCAGAATGCGCTGTACCTGCGCGGCGCGCAGCAGCAGACGGATCGCGGTGATCGTCTGCATCGTTTTCCCCAGCCCCATTTCGTCAGCCAGCAGCGCTGACTTCTGGGAGAACAACCAGGCAATGCCCTCGTACTGATACGCAAAGGGTTCAAACGGCAGGACCAGTTCCTGATTCTCAAACCAGGACTGCAACGGTGGCTGCAGAACATAAAACAGTCGGTCTTCCAGCGAAAGTGCCTCCGCGGGAGGCCGAATGCGGGTCGCTTTCTTGG
Organism: Planctomycetaceae bacterium; assembly: GCA_041742495.1. Classification (GTDB taxonomy): domain Bacteria; phylum Planctomycetota; class Planctomycetia; order Planctomycetales; family Planctomycetaceae; genus JBGSIP01. The sequence goes on along the minus strand of JBGSIP010000293.1, from coordinate 2,541 downwards.
CGGGCAGTCTGTTCGCCGCATCTTCGGCCGTGATTTCGCCACTAGCGGCGGCAGCCACAGGCCGCGGGACAGAAATCGATTTTAACTCGCCCGTTTGCTCGACGCGCGCCGGGGGCTTGAGTTCCAAACCCAGCGGGAACTTCAGACCGACCGTCTTGATCGTCGGACCCACCGGTTTCCACGATGGCACATAGCCGATCTTGAATGCCAGTTCGGGGCGCAACGTGTCCAGCTTGGGTGTGCGGCGCAGCGCCACGTTCATCCCTGCCAGGTGCAAGTCGCAGCCCGTGTCGATGTTGACACGATGGACGTCAATGGAGGGCGTGTCGGGAGTTCCCGCGCGAGGCTGCTCCCAGCCGCTGGAACCGGGCACAATCAGGTCACCGCTCACGCGACCGCTCCCGGACGGACGGTTTCTGCCAGTGCTTCGCGCACTCGCTGCAGCGGTTCTGTCAGATCGACCTGTTTGGGCAGATCCTGAAAGATCTGGGTGACCGTGGCCAAGTCGCTGGCAAAATCTTCATGCGCCTGCAGCGTGGCATAGGAGACCGAACAGAGTTTGCCTGCTTCCGTCGGGACATACAGCACGGGAATCTGCACATGCGGACGTACCGCCAGCAGATCGCTGCCGTCCGTCAGTACCAGCGTGGGCTTGGTATCCACGCGAGTGAGCAGAGTTTTGGCAATCAGTTCGCCCAGCAGGTAGGGGCGAAGCGTGTTTCCAAACAGAACTTCCTGAGTGCGATTGGCCCGGACAGGCGTCGTACACTGAAACTCCAGCGGCCGCCCCAGACGGGACGTCACCAGCAATCCGCCGACCCAACCATCGGGATCGCGCTCGATCGCGGTGAGGAAGCCAAATCGGGCTTCGGTGTCAGTGCGCGCACTGGCCATAGACTCGCCTTCGGCTGCCATTCCTGGCGGCAATGGGGGGTGACATGGATGCGAGATCGTTGCAAGTCAGGTCATTGCGTTGGCTCAGCCAACTCCCGGTAGATCGTCTTCCGCGGAGCGTGACTTTAGACGGTTGGCAGCGACGCCGCGGGAGAACGACAGGCGACCCGCCGTGGCATGTAACATCGTTTCGACAAGCGACTTACAATCATTCCTCAAGGTTGCATTTGCTTGCCGGACCATTACGCTAGGGGAACTTTGCCCAACCGGAACGCCCTGTACGAATCGCCTCGAATGTTCTCAGGATGGCCTGAAAATCTGCAGCGGGAACAATTGGCCGAGCGACAGTTGCGCCGGCTGCGTCTGCTCATCGAAACGATTGGCGAACGGAACCCGTTCTGGTCCCGCCGGTTATCGGCGGCCGGCGTCACCGCGGCATCCATCCAGTCACTCGCTGACTTGGGGTCGATTCCGCTGCTCACCAAAGCGGAACTCGTGCAGGATCAGGCCGAGTTTCCCCCGTACGGGTCAAATTTGACATTTCCACTGTCAGCTTACGTGCGCCTGCACCAGACCAGTGGAACAACGGGAAACCCTCTCCGCTGTCTCGACACGGAAGCGAGTTGGCGTTGGTTTATCGATTGCTGGCGACAGATTTACAGAATCACTGGAGTTTCGCGCGACGATCGGATTTTTTTTCCGTTCTCGTTTGGTCCGTTTATTGGGTTCTGGGCCGGCTTCGAAGGTGCTCGCTCGCTGGGTGCCCTGACGATCGCCGGGGGAGGGATGAGCAGTGAAGCCCGTCTGCAGATGATTCAGCAGCATCAGGCCACTGTCATTTGCTGTACCCCCACGTATGCACTGCGATTGGCGGACGTGGCGCGTCAGTTGGGCATCTCGCTGGCGGAGACTTCCGTCCGCAGCATCATCGTGGCTGGAGAACCAGGCGGCAGCGTGCCCGGCGTGCGCGACCGGATTGAGGCGGACTGGAACGCACGAGTGTTCGACCATTGGGGCATGAGCGAATTGGGGGCCCTCGGCGTCGAATCCCGAGAACAGCCTGGCGGCCTGTTGATGCTGGAGTCGGAATGCCTGGTGGAGATTCTGCATATCGAAACCCAGCAGCCAGTCCCACTGGGTGACCCGGGAGAACTGGTCGTGACTAATTTGGGTCGCGGCGGGAACCCCGTGCTGCGCTACCGGACTGGCGATCTCGTGACGGCAGCCACCACTCCCAATCTGTGTGGGCGAGAGCTGCTGCGGCTGGACGGCGGCATCATCGGCCGGGTCGACGATATGATTTCCATTCGCGGCAACAATGTGTACCCATCAGCCATTGAGTCACTCATTCGTGAATTTCCCGAAGTGGTCGAGTTCCGCATCATCGTGGATTCGCGCAAGTCGCTGCCCGAACTGATCCTCGAAATCGAGCCAGTCCCGGCACTGGATACGCCCGAGGGACAGAGCCGACTGTGCGAACATGTCGGCCGCCGCTTCAAGGATCGCCTGAACTTTCGCCCCATGGTCAACGCGGTGGCGGCAGGCTCGCTACCGCGATTCGAACTGAAGGGCCGGCGACTGGTGCGGCGCTAATGACAACCTCGGCGGCTGCTCATGATGCGTCCGACCAGCTCGCGGCGCGACGGC
>JBGSIP010000292.1:0-2846 GCA_041742495.1 Planctomycetaceae bacterium | reverse complement strand
CATCCAGCAACAGGTTCTCCAGTTGCGGATTCTTATCAAACGCCGTTTTGATATCGCCGAGAAAACGGGAGCGGATGATGCAGCCGCCGCGCCACAGCAGGGCAATGTTGCCGTTGTTGAGCTTCCAGCCAAATTCGCGAGCGGCAGCATCCAACTGGACATAACCTTGGGCGTAACTGACCAGCTTTGATGCGTACAGGGCCTGACTCACATCGTGAATGAACTGTTGCTTGTCGCCGGAGAACTGGGCCGTGGGGCCGGCGAGCACCTTCGACGCCCGCACGCGAGCATCCTTCTGGGCAGACAGGCAACGGGCGAAGACGGCTTCCGTGATGAGCGTCGTAGCGACCCCCAGGTCGAGAGCATGCTGGCTCATCCACTTGCCGGTCCCCTTTTGGGCGGCCGTGTCGAGAATTTGATCGACGAGGTCGCCGCCTGTGATCGGATCTTTAACGGTGAAGATGTCCCGGGTGATTTCGATGAGGTAGCTTTCGAGATCACCGGCGTTCCAGTCCTTGAAGACGTCATACAGTTCTGCGTTGGTCAGTCCCAGCGCGTGCTTCATGATGTAGTAGGCTTCGCAGATCAACTGCATATCGCCGTATTCAATGCCGTTGTGCACCATCTTGACGTAATGCCCGGCTCCGGCGTCGCCGACCCATTCGCAGCAGGGGATATCGTTGTTTGGGCCGACCTTGGCAGAGATCTTCTGCAGGATGTCCTTGACGAACGGCCAAGCTTCTGGGTCGCCGCCGGGCATGATGCTGGGGCCCAGCAGAGCGCCTTCTTCACCTCCAGAGACTCCCGTGCCGATGAATCGCAGCCCGGCTGCTTTCAAATCGGCTGTGCGGCGGTTGGTGTCACCAAATTCAGAGTTGCCTCCGTCGATGATGATGTCCCCGGCTGCGAGCAGCGGCTTGAGCTGTTCGATCACCGCATCCACAGGGCCGCCCGCCTTGACCATGATCATCACGCGGCGAGGAGCCTTGAGGCTGGCCACGAAATCACTCAGCGAGTGGTAGCCAGCCAGGCGCTCGGGCGTGCCCGCCGCCACGACGCCGGCAGGGCGCGAGGCGAGTCCGTTGATGAATTCGTCTGTGGTTTCGGTCGTGCGATTATACACGCCAACAGAAAACCCCTTATTGGCCATGTTGAGCACGAGGTTTTGCCCCATGACCGCCAGACCGATCAGCCCAATATCATGCTTCGCCGTTGCCATCTTTACTCAACTTTCTACAGACGCATCTGGAATCCGATCGCCATCCTGAAAGCGGGATGACCCGCGCTGGGGTGCCACCTGCCGAGAGTCGGAGGACGGCCCGGCCTTGGCCATCGGCGAGTTCGGGATGACCGGGGATGCTTCCCTGTGGGGGAGGCAAACCCGAGTTGTCGAACCGCCGCCGCGGACAGTAGTGGCCATCCGGCACTTCACACAATGGAAGCCAACGTTCCGGCAGAGCATACGGTTCGCTCGCCTCGGTTGCGAATGTGAACCTGCGGCGCCCGCTGTGCATGCGTGCTCGCAGATTGAGCGAGATTGATCGCCTGGTCCACAGCGGAAGACTTCAACCCGTCGGAGAACCATCGGCGAAATGGACATGCGGCCACTAGCGGGGCGGGGGCCGGTCGCGATTCCGACAATATTCCGCAGAGAAAGATCAGCGGCAATTGAAATGATCCGTGGTTCGTTGCCACAATGCATCTTCCGTTTTTTGTCATGACTGCACCTCCCGGCAGATGCTCGCGACGGGGAATTCTCAATTCCCCGCAGAATCCGCGACAGATTTCTTCCATTCGTGGGGAAATCCGGGAGGCGAGGCGTGGCGACACCTGTGCAAACAGCCTGGCCTATGAACGCGACTCCAGAATCCTATTTGGATGCGCACAATTCGCCCTCCGCAGCATTGTCTGATTCGCAGCCGGGCGAAATTGGCGTTGGGGAGCTCGCGCCGCATGCAGGCGGTCCCGCTACGGTCAGCGACACGGGATTTCTGGAGCAGTTTCTGGCTCACCAGTCCAAGTTGCTGGCCTTGCTGTCGGCTGCTCTGCGCGATCGAAACGTGGTCGAAGAGGTGTTTCAGAGGGTGTCGGTTTCGCTGTGGCTCAAGCGCGATCAGTTTGACGAGCGGCGACCCTTTATGGGGTGGGCCACTGGATTTGCCCGGCAGGAGATTCTGAAACTGCGGGACGAGAATCGGCGGCGAATCGTGGTGCTGGAGCCCGCGGCTCTGGAGGCTGTGGCCGTGGTGTTCGCGGAAAGCGTTTCAACAGATGAAGAACGGCAAGTTGCGCTCAGAGACTGTTTGAGCAGCCTGCCCGAACGACAGGCCCAATTGGTCAGTGATTGTTATCTCGGAGATCGTTCCATTCAGTCGATTGCCGGAGAACGCCAGCAATCGGCCAATGCTGTCTACCTGCAACTGAAGCGGTTACGCACGGTGCTCCAGAACTGCGTCTCACGAAAACTGTCGGAAAGATCTCGCTGATCCCATGGCCACTCCCACCGTTTCAATCGACTCCTCGCCGCACGACGATCTGATCCAGCGGGTTGTGGCGGGTGAGGCCGGCACCGGAGAATGGGAGCGTCTCGAACGGCTGCTGGCCCACGATCCACAGGTCGCGCGGCGGTATGCTCTCGCGATGACCGTGCATGTGGATCTGCAATCCATTCATGGCCAGGTGACGTTTGACCGCACCGGCGTTTTGATGGGCGCGGGGACGTCGGTCCGCCAGCAACCTGTGCTGGCAAATCGGGTGACTTCGCAACGCCGGGGTAAAGCCTGGATGCAGTTTGCCGCCGCCGCGGTTGGCGTTGCCGCCGCGGTCGCCTTGAGCGTGCCGCTGAG
>JBGSIP010000291.1:0-5404 GCA_041742495.1 Planctomycetaceae bacterium | reverse complement strand
GCTGCACATGACACGGCAACGCATGTTCCCAGGGATGCGTCGGCCTCCCGGACTGCCGAGTTTGCGTCAGCCATCAGGATTGCCATGCCACTCCCCCGCCATTATGTGACGCCGGTTTTCTGCCTGGTCTTGTCATTGGCTTGCTGCCTTCCGGCGCGAGCGGATGACGTTTCCGGCGTGAGCACCCGGGACGGAGTTCAGGCGACGCCGGCCAAAGGCTTTCGTCTGTTCCGCAAGAACAGCCGGAACGAGACCAAGGTCGAAGGTTCGGATGGCAGTTCCCCGGATAGCTCCGACGAAAACAAGTGGGAAGAAAAGGTCAAAGCGCCTCCGGTCAATCTGCGCGGCGCTCAGCCCTATCAGCCCATTCAAACCGACGACGCATTGCTCAAGCTGGTCGACCAGGCGATCTACATTTCCAGCCACCGTTTCTTGAACACTGCGCAGCACTCGCCTTGGCAAATTATGCACGGCATGCTGGCTCTGCGTCACGACTACCGCATCTATCACGATCGGCAGGTGATCAACACGGTGCAGTGGCTGACCACCAAGAATCCGATGTACGCCGGCGAATACATGTTTGAACGCACGCCCGATGGCGGCGGCCGCATGCACAAGTATTCGCAGCCCTATCACTTCGAAGGGCACCCCAATCAGTTTCTGGGATTCATCGCGATGCTCGACCTCCCCCGGTCGTACGCCTTTCGCTGCAACGACGGCGGCCAGATCACCATCGAACAGTTGATCCACTTTGCCCGTTCCACGGTGAATGACCGCGAAGAGACCGCCTGGACACTGTGGTTTTTGGCCCAATACACCGACCCGGAAGAAGTCTGGCAGAATAATCTCGGTGAATACTGGAGCATCGAGCGGCTGGTGCAGGACCAGATTGCCACCGACCTGAGCAAGTCCGCCTGTGGCGGCACGCACAGCCTGTTTGCCCAGGCCTTTGCCCGCAATCACCTGTTGCATCGCAAACCCGGTCCGTTGCGCGGGGTCTGGCTGGAATCGGAACAGAAACTCGCCCGTTACATGGCCGAGGCCCAGGCGATTCAATACCGCGACGGCTCGTTCCCCACCAAGTATTTCCGTGGGGTCGGCACGGCGACCGATGTCAGCACAATGCTGGCCTCTTCTGGTCACATGATGGAATGGCTGATGATGGCGCTGCCCGACAGCCGCCTCGATGAGACGTGGGTGCGCAACGGGCTGAATCACATTGCGCGGACGATGATCAACTATCGCACACACGAAGTGGCCACGGGACCGTTGTATCACGCGGTTGACGCCCTGGTGATCTATCGCGACCGGATGAAGGCCCGCGCTGCAGGACCCAAGCCAACAGCCCCGGCAGGAAACTCGCCTTTGGCGCGAGCCATCGATGCGCGGCCCTCGTCGCTGGCACGTATCGTTCCCGAGATTGTCACCTTCCCGCCGCCAGCGCTGGTCGCAGTTCCGTCGGCGATCGACGATCCGGCTTACTCCGCCCGGCAGATTCCGACCGATGCCATGTTGGCGCAGGACGGTCTCCACGCCGAGTCCGTCACTGTTTCGACTGTGACGAGCGAACTGCTTCGCGAGTACTTCCCGGACACCGCTGCTGACGTCGAGCCACCCGTCATGGAAGCTCCCTCTGTGGCTGTGATCGAGCCACCTGTCGTTTTGCCCCGCACGCCCGTCTCGGCCAACATCGAAGACGCCGAGCCCGTCATGACCGCGGAACTGCCGCCGACCGGCGAGTTGCCAACATCCGATTCCGCCCACAGCGGCGACGTCACCAGCACCGCCGATCCGGTTGTGATTGAACTGCGGGATGCCGTGACCGGAGGTCCGCGTCTGACAGAAGCGGCGAGCACATCAGTACCGCCTGAAGGCATCGTGCCTGGCTCGTCTCCCGGTTGGACGGCGTCACGCGAAAATCAGGAACCCCGAATTCCCGCAGCACCGGAATTGCCCGACGAGGCGTTTGAGTTGCCGGAACTGGGCTGCGGCGATGGCCCGGAGGCGATGTGTCTTGATGACCTTGCCGACGCAGCGGCTGAACCCGCCAGCAATTCGCAACCTGATGGTGAGAGTGCCGCGGATGCGGATGGTTACGAAGTCCCGAACAAAGCAGGGGCGACAGTCCCGGCCACAGAAGTGAAATGGCGTCGCAGTCGCCGCGAAGATGATTCGGAAACGCCAACGGGCGACGCGACCGATGAATCCCAGGATGCCGATGCCAACGCAGGTCCTGACGACAGTGGAACGACGGCGCCACCGGAGAACACGTCACAGTCCGAGCAAGCCCCTGCGGCCCCGTCACAGCCAGCGGAGTCAGACAGCCAACAGCCACAGGCGACGGAAGAAGGCACGAATCCGCCAAAAACGGATGAGTCTGAAGCCGCCGTGACTGAATCGGAGACATCTTCCACCGAAGCCGCATTCACCGGACCCGCGAGCGACGTTGAGTGAGAGTCGTTGCGGAAGTCGAACAACGTTCTGGCCGCGACGCCAATCAAGCTTGAGCCACCGGCAGGGTCAGCAGCATGCCGTTCGATTCTGCAGGTTCCTGACCCGGTTCCGGGGTCAGGATGGTATCGATCAGGAAGTACAACAATCGACGCAGCGATTCGGGCTGGACATTGTCCGCCAGCGCCTCTGCCCGCTCACGCGAACGATCGACGAGGGCTTCCGCTTTTTCAAACGCGCCCGTCGCGGTGAAAATACGTCGCATCAAGCCGACATCTGCCATCGTGAGATGGACCTGATGAATCAGCCGTTCCAGATCGGCGCGCTGAGACGGGGTGGCATGTTGCAAGGCGAGGGCCAGCAGCAGCGTCGGTCGCAAGGCGGCCGCGTCCTGACCTGCCAGCAGCTTGTTATTCTGGTCGCCGTGCCAGTCCTTCAAATCGTTGAGAATCTGAAAACCGACGCCGACGTGGCGGGCAAACGGACCGACCAATTCTTCGTAGTCCTGCATCGGTCCTGCCAGCCGCAGACCGGCGTACAAGGCCGCTTCGAATGCGGGAGACGTCTTCAGGGCGTACACCTTCAAGGCATCCAGGGGCTGCATTCGCAGCGTGGCATCAATGTTCCACGCCATCTCACTCCCCTGGCCGTCACACAGCCGCAAGTGAGCTTGCGCCATCTTCTGCAGGACATCCGCCACGGCATCTGCGGGGGCGTCACAACCGGCAAGTGCTAACAGGTGGTAGCCCACGCCGATGAGGTAGTCACCGATGTTGATGGCCGCGCCGACTCCATGAATGCGATGCAGGGTCTCGCGACCATAACGGAACTGATCGCCATCCTGTACGTCGTCATGAACGAGCGACGCCTTGTGAAACGCTTCGATGGCCATCGCCACGCGCCGCACGCCCAGTGGGAATTGGGACACTCCGTCGGAACTGGAGGGTACGGCGGCATCACCGCTGACCCGCGCGTGATAAGCGGCCAGCGTGATAAACGGGCGAAACCGCTTGCCTTCGCTCGAAAGCCAATCGCGCGACACCTGTTCGGTGTGAGCCAGCAACACGTCGTTGCCGGTCGCCGCGCCGCGGGAGACCGGAAGAATCTCCGAGAATTCTTCCGCAAACATCCGGTTCGAGGCTCGGAACAGTGGGACGTAGCTGTCTTCGGCGGGGGATGGGAGCGGTTCGTATTTGTCCAACACGTCCCACACCCACGCCTCATCCATCGACGTATTTTTGCAGTCGCCCGAATGCAGCGGAATGGCGAACGAGGGAACACCCGCCATCAGAACTTTGTCGATCGCCTTTTCGAGCACGTTGAGGCACGCCACGCCAACGATGCCGTCGACATAGCCCTCGACAATGATCTTCAGCACGATGGGCGAGCCCTCGGCGACGAGCACCTTGTAGCCGAGTTGCTCCGCACGGGTCTTGTAATCGGCAATCGAGCAGGCACCACAACGTTCGCAGTCCAGCCCAAACTCGTCGTACTCCGCAGGGCACCCCTCCGCGTGTTTCAAACAGTGAGGGAGCAGCAGCATGCGTCGCTCGAAAGGCACGGCCAGCAATCGCCGCTTCCAGATCGCATTGCCGAGCATCACCATCGCAAAGCCGAGAAACTTCTCCGGCTGCTGCAGTTCCGCGAGCAGTTCTTGACCTCGCTGTTCCAGCTCCCCCTTGCCGAACGAGTTTTCGATACCGTGACGCTGCACAAAGGACATCGCCGCCGATTTGAACTCTTCACGCAAGCTCAAAGTCTCGGGAACAGCCTTCAGATGGCTGGTGCTTTTTCGACGCTGACGGGAGACCGGGCGCGTAGACGATTGCCGTTCGTCGTCGACATCGGGCGATGACGATACAGTCACTGACGGATCTGATGACGCGATATCCAACTCGCGATCCTCTCCTGCTCGTCGCTACCGCATAACCGCCTCAGGCTGCACCGACGCACACCGCTTGGGCATCGCCTGCCGGATGTAAGTCCCAATCCACACCGCCGTTCAGCAACCAAAATCGCCACATGTTCAAAGCTCGGAACGGCTTGTGGTCGGCCAAGGTGGCCTCCCTCATCGCCGACGCAGTCTACCAGACCGCGACCACCGAATGTAGCCGCAACGCCTAGCAACGTAACCTCTCGCACGCCCAACGCCGTTTACGGTCCGGTTGGGAAGACTGTTGACGGATCTTCCGCCGCGAGCGACGGACGATCGGCCACACTCCGGATGGCCGCCAGACTCAGCGTCAGCGGATACAACTGTTCAAAATACCACAGCCGGGCAAAATACAACCCGATGGGAGCGGGGCGCACTTCCCCCGGACTGGACCACACCTTTTGCAGCCAATCCACACCACGGGCCACCATCGACTCGGTTCCCGGCAAACCCGCCAGACCGGCAATCGCCACCGCGGTTTCTTCCACCGTGGGAACAACGCCTGCCTGGCAGCCCCAACCTCCCGATTCTGCTTGGGTCACCCGCAGAAACTCAACTGCGGCCTGCACCTCCGGGGCTCGACTGCGGCCCAGATCCCTGTACGCAGCCAACACCCTGCCTGTTCCAAACACTCTGTTTTCGTCGTCGGTTCCGCGCTCATTCCCAAACCACAGCGGAATCCAGCTTCCATCCGCACGTTGTTCGCGTTGCAGAAACGCGAAACCGGACTCCGTGGCCCGGGCGATTCGTGCTCGCATCGGCTGACCACACTCCCATCTTAGCGACCACTCCCGTAGCGACCGCAGGACGTGTGCCGAAATGTCGCAGGCGCTGCGGTCAAACGGCAGATTGGCCCACCCGCGACAGAAGGTCGGCCAGCCCCCGTTGGAATTCTGCAGGTCGAGCAGCCAGCCCACCGCCAGCTCCAGTCGTTCGCGGACCAGTGCGGGGAGCGGGGCCGCTCCATGCAAGGTGAGGATGGCCAAAATGGCCCCGGGCGTGTCGTCGGCATCCGGGACA
>JBGSIP010000290.1:0-3000 GCA_041742495.1 Planctomycetaceae bacterium | reverse complement strand
ACTGCCCGGACCAAACGAGTTTGGGAAACGAACCTGCCTCTCGGACTGCACTCCACTGACCCTCAGGCAGTCTAGGGCGACCGGCAGACGGACGCAACGTTCGACTGGACGGCAGCACCAGCGCGCAGCCATGAGGGCCGTGAGATTGGGTGCCGATCTAAATGTTCACTTCTTCTTCATCACCGCACGCCAGCCGGTCGGGCCGGGTAGCGGCGATTGCAGCAGTGCACTCGATTCGCGCAGCGGATCGACGGCAAAAAACAGTTCGGGATCGATGCCACGGGCCCGCTGAACAATATCAGGGGCGTCCCGCCGCCGGACGATGACGTACGACAGGGTGACAGGTTGGTCCCCCTCGCGGCCATCAAATTGGAACACATGCTGGCCATGTTGGCGCAGCAGTTCCGCCAGTTGCGACGCCGGAGCGGCGGAAACAATGCGCACAATCACAGCCCCCAGGGCGAGTCGACGCTCCAACAGCACTCCCACCCCGTTTCCGGCGGCAAATCCGCTCGCGTATGCCAGGAGCAGCACCGGACTTTCCGTGGCCCGATTGAGCACCTGGGAAACGGTCGAAACCCAGACCAGCACTTCCAGAAAGCCCAGACCCACCGACAGCGGGATCCGGCCCTGAATGACAGAAATCGTCCGCATCGTGCCAATCGACACATCGCCGATACGCAACAGAAAGATGGCCACGGCCATCGCCCACACCGGCCAGTCTTCCATCGCGCCCACGTCAAACATCCTTTTGTGCTACGGGAATGACACCGCAAAAAGCCCACGGGTTCCGACGCGTGTTTTGGGCGGCGCCGCCAGACGACTGGTTGGCACCAACCGCAACAACTCGACCGCAGCGAACCGTCGGACAGGCCGGCGGACCAGCGAGGGCGCACGGGTAAGGCCTTGGGCGAGCCGATTGTACTTGCAGCAGCGCGGAGGCTGCGCCCCGCCGCCTCTGACACACTCTGCCGGCCGGTACTGCCCAAACGCCAACCGTCCACTACACTCCGCCCGTCGTGCGTTGAGCACATTCATTCTGCGGGGAGGCGGTCATGTCGTTGGTGAGTTTAACGGGTGTCACGTTTTCGTGGAGTGGCGAGCCACTGCTGGAGAATGTGAATCTGGAGATTCAGCCGGGCGAACGGATTGGCCTGTTGGGGCGAAACGGCGCTGGCAAATCGACGCTGATGAAATTGATCACCGGCGAAGCGCATCCCGACGACGGTACTGTCACGGTCGATCCCGGTTGCCGCTGGGCCCGATTGATTCAGGAGGTGCCCGCTGGAGCCGACCAGACCATTGCCCAGATTGTGGCTGAAGGAGCACCGCGCGATGAGCACGACGGGCACGACTGGAAAGCCGAGCAGGCCGTGGAACGGGTGCTGTCGCGGATGAATCTGCCCGCCGACGAGCAGTTCGCGAGTCTGTCGTCAGGAATGAAACGTCGCGTCCTGTTGGCCCGGGCGCTGGTCAGCGAACCAGATCTGCTGATGCTGGACGAACCGACCAACCACCTGGACGTGGAAGCCATTCAATGGCTGGAAACGTTTCTGGGGCGATTTTCCGGCGCGATTCTGTTTGTCACTCACGACCGTGTGTTCTTGCAGGCGCTGGCGACACGGATTCTCGAAGTGGATCGCGGACACCTGTACGACTGGACTTGCGACTACCAGACCTTTCTCAAACGCAAAGATCTCGCGCTGCACGCTGAGGAGCGCGGCAATGCCGCCTTCGACAAGAAACTCGCTGAAGAAGAAGTCTGGATTCGACAGGGCGTCAAGGCCCGCCGAACGCGCAGTGAAGGCCGCGTGAAAGCCTTGGAACGGATGCGCATTGAACGGCGCGAGCGGCGTGAAAAACTGGGCAACGTGCAGATGTCGGCGATGCAGGCCGAACGCTCCGGGTTGCTCGTGGCCGAGGCCAAGGGGGTCGGTTTCTCGTATGGTGACCGGCCGGTCCTGCGCGATTTCTCCACCATGATCGCGCGGGGCGACAAGGTGGGCATTATCGGAGCGAACGGTGCCGGCAAGAGCACGCTACTCAAACTGCTCCTGGGTGAGTTGCAGCCGACCACGGGCACGATACGACATGGGACCCGGCTGGAGGTCTTGTACTTCGACCAGTTGCGCGAACAGATCGACGAAGAGAAGACCGTTGTCGAAAATGTGGGCGAAGGACAGGAACTGCTGGAACTCAACGGCAAACGCCAGCACATTTATGGGTATCTGCAGGACTTCTTGTTCTCCCCGGAGCGGGCCCGGCGACCGGCCCGCTATCTCAGCGGCGGTGAGCGGAATCGTCTGCTGCTGGCCCGCCTGTTCAAAAAGCCGTCAAACCTGATGGTCCTCGACGAACCGACGAACGACTTGGATGCAGAAACCCTGGAACTGTTGGAGGAACTGGTCATGAACTACGCCGGCACGGTGTTGCTAGTCAGTCACGACCGTGCCTTTCTGAACAATGTGGTCACCAGCACGTTGGTGCTCGCCGGAGATGGCACAGTTCGCGAATATGACGGCGGGTTTGACGAAGTGATGCGGCAGCGGGCCGCCAATGAGCGAGCTCCCGTTTCAGCGGTCAACGCAGTCTCGTCCGCGTCGCTGACCACTCCCGCGGCGCGGCCGGTCAAGTTGTCGTTCAAGGAACAGCGTGAGCTCGACGACCTGCCCGCCCGCATCGAAGACCTCGAGGGGCAACAGCAGGCCCTGCAGACGCGGATGGCTGATCCCGAATTCTTTCGGTCCGGCGGAGCCGCGGTCAGTGTGGCCGTGGGTCAGTTGGAAGCCATCGCCGCAGAACTCCGCGCGGCCTACGAGCGGTGGGAACGGCTCGCCACACGAGCCGGCGGATGAACGGTTGGTCCCTATCCCGACGTGGCTAAGGTCGGGCAAGTCGACCGGCCGCGAAGGTGGCGTCAGACACAGCGAGGAGGTAGTCGTCCTCCACCGCTCTTTATCAGCCATCTTAGATCGCCGGGTGCCACGGTTGGCGCGTCCA
>JBGSIP010000289.1:0-10167 GCA_041742495.1 Planctomycetaceae bacterium | reverse complement strand
TGTGTCACGTGGTCCGCAATCCGCAGCGCTGGAGGCGACGGAGGCGAATCTGCCAGTAGCCGTTCCGCCGGATGACATGACAGCGTTGTTGCGTGAATTCGTCACACGAGCGTTTCGCCGGCCCGCGACTGATGCGGAAGTGGCTGAGTACGCGGGCCTCATCACCTCTGCCCGGCAGCGGGGGGCTTCGCATGAGCAGGCGGTGCTGCGCGCCGTGCAGGCGGTGCTGGTGGCACCGGAATTTCTGTTTCTGCTGGAACCGCTGCAGCCCGAGGCAGGCAAGGTGCGATCGCTCACGCGGGACGAGATTGCATCGCGGATGAGTTACTTTCTCTGGGCTTCGACGCCTGATGCCCACTTGCAGAATGCCTCCACCGATGTGACGCAGGCAGCGATCCGCAGTCTGGAATTGCGTCGGCTGCTCGCGGAGCGGATGAAGTCGCGTGAACTGTCGGAATCGTTTGCCACGCAGTGGCTCAGGCTCGATCAGTTGTACTCGGCTAAACCAGACCGGGAACTGTTCCCGACGTTCTATGCGGGCCCGCAGGGCAAGTCGACTCTGCACTCCGCCATGCTCATCGAGGCGTTGCTGCTGTTTGAAACGGTGCTGGTGGAGAACCGCCCGGTGACCGAACTGATCGATGCAGATTACACGTGGCTGAATGGCGGGCTGGCCCGGCTGTATGGACTGGAGCATGAATGGGAGCGTGAGCGGCAGCGGCTGGGAGGACCCGGTCTGACAGATCCGGAGACCGGCAAGCCGGCCCCCGATCGCAACTGGTATCGCACGCCATTGCCAGACCGGCGTCGGGGAGGCGTGCTGACCATGGCCGGCCCGCTGACGCTGACTTCGCTGCCGTTCCGCACCAGTGCCGTGAAACGGGGAGCATGGGTTTTGGAAACGGTGTTCAATCGCCCTCCCGCCGAACCCAAGGTCGCGTTCGTGCTGGACGATGCGGTCCCCGTCTCCGGTGACGCAGGAGCCACGACGGTGCGCAAGCGGTTTGAATTGCACCGTCAGGACCCCAATTGCAACTCCTGCCATTCGCAAATCGATCCTCCGGGGTTTGCACTGGAATCCTTCGACGCCATCGGTGTGTGGCGAACGTCGGAAGGGGATCTGCCCGTCGATGCGTCCGGAAACTGGCATGGTCACCAATTTGATGGCCCGGCGGGCTACAAAGACGCGCTGCGAGCCCGCGAGCACGAGTTCGTCCGAGGGTTTGTGGAGCACCTGTTGAGTTACAGCCTGGGGCGCAAGCTGGAGGGATATGACATGCCCGCCGTGCTAAAAATCGTCTCGGATTCCGAAGCCGAAGAGTACCGGTTCGTGGCGTTGCTGGAGGGGATTGTCAATTCCTATCCTTTCCTGCATACGCGCAATGTGGAAGAAGAATTGCCATGAGCGCGTTGAGTCCCATCAAGCGACGTCACTTTCTCAAGACATCGGTCGGCCTGTTGGCCTTGCCGTGGCTGGAGTCACTGGCTCGCGGAGCCTCGGGTGATGCTACACCTCCGCGCTGCTTTGCGTTTATCTATACGCCGAACGGATACAACCAGCACACGTTTCTGCCCGGCTCACGCGGATTGGATGGGGAACTGCCAACGGCACTAGAGCCGCTGGCTAAGATTCGCGAAAGGGTCTCCCTCGTCACCGGGCTCGATCGGCAATTCGTCGCAGGGACTGGCGTCCATGCACAATGCGGTTCATGCTGGCTGACCAGTTCGGCCCCGCAGGAGACGCTGGACGGCGGCTTCCCGACCAATCTCACGCTGGACCAGTTGCTGGCGCGACACGTGTCGAACGACTGTCCCCTCCCGTCGTTGGAGTTGTCGACGAACGACTTCACAAACAACAAGGAGACGAAGTACTTCGAGTCGATCTCCTGGTATGGCCCCGGTCATGCGGCGAAAACAGAAAAGAATCCCCGGGCGGTGTTCCGCCGACTGTTTGGGCAGCCTGAGGGAAACGCAATCCACCGGAGCGTTCTCGATTCCGTTGCCGCGCATGCCGTCCGGCTGACACCCCGGTTGGCCAGCAGCGATCGCACCAAGCTGGCCGAGTATCTCGACAGCGTTCGCCAGACGGAGCGACGCATTCAACTGGCCGAACAACGCTTGCAGGAGCAGACGGCCCCACCACTTCCCGAACCGCCAGGCGTTCCCACCGATCGAGGGGAATATCTCCGGCTGATGGGCGATCTGTTCGTCCATGCGTTCCAGCTCGATCTCACGCGGGTCGCCACGCTCGTGGTAGATCCCGAACGGTGGGATAGCCCACGCATGTACGACGGCGTGTTTGATACTCCCCAGAATCATCACGTGCTGACGCACACCAAGGGTGATGAAGCCAAAGAGAAACTGGCACTGATCGATCGCTTCCATGTGGGGCTCTATGCCTATGTCCTCGAGCGGCTCGCGGCATTGCAGGAAGGTTCGGGAAGTCTGCTGGACCGGTGCTGTGTGGTGATGGGCAGTGGCATCAGCGACGGAAACAAACACGACTATGCCGACCTGCAGGTTCTGCTGGCCGGGGGCGGTCTTCCGCGGGTGGGGCATCTGCATTTTGAAGGCCGTCGCCCGCTGGCGGATCTGTGGCTGACACTCGCGCAGCACGCCGGCATCACGCTTCCCCGCTACGCCGACAGTGACGGGGCGCTGCCAGAACTGGGCACATCAGCATCTCCGGCACTGTGAACAACGCGGTGGCGCGAGCCGCATGAGGATCTGTGAGCATGTCGATTTTCCCTGTCGTCACCTGTCGTCCACGACAACGTGTGAGTCTGTGGCTCGCAGTGTGGGGATGCTGTGCCGTGAATGTCTGCTGCGCCTTCGGCGGAGAAGCGGAGAACTTCGCGGAATACGTCGAACCCCTGCTGGCGCGCCGCTGCTATGAATGCCACAGCCATGCGGCTGGCGAAGCCAGCGGCGGGCTGGTTCTGGACTCACGCGCCGGTTGGGCGGTCGGCGGTGACAGCGGCCCCAGCGTCGTTCCCGGCAAACCCGAAGACAGCCTGCTGTGGAAGGCGGTTCAGTACGATTTGCCGCATCTGCAAATGCCTCCCGAAGGACGTCTTCCTCCAGAAGAACTCACGATTCTGGAACAGTGGATCCGCGCAGGAGCGTTCGATTCCCGCTCAGGAGGCGGAACCGAGCGCCCTCGGATAATTGATCTGGAAGAGGGCCGGAAGTGGTGGGCGTTTACCCCCGTCGAGACCGGGATTCGTAAGTCCGGAGAAAGCGTCAGCGCTGCCGTAGATCGGTTGATTCGCGAAACGCTAAGCGACCATGCGCTGTCACTGGCCGCCCCGGCGGACAGAGACGTGCTGCTGCGGCGAGTCACCTACGATCTGACGGGGCTTCCTCCCGATTCACAACGCACCGACCGATTGCTGCGGGGACCCGAATCGGACTGGAATTCTGCCTATGCCGCTTATGTGGACGAGCTGCTGGCGTCGCCGCAGTTTGGCGAAAAATGGGGCCGGCACTGGCTGGATCTGGCCCGTTATGCCGACAGCAACGGCGCGAGTTTCAATCCACCGTTCCGCGCGGCGTGGCGATATCGCAACTGGGTGATTCAGTCCATCAATGATGACCTGTCCGTCCGAGACTTCATCGCAGCGCAACTCGCAGGGGACTTGATGCCCGCCGAAACGCAGGCACAGGCCGATCGCAATCTGATCGCCACCGGCTTTCTGATGCTGGGATCGAAAGTGCTCGGAGAGTTTGACAAGGAGCAGCTCACTCTCGACGTCGTCGACGAGCAACTGGACACAATCGGAAAGTCGCTGCTGGGGATGACGGTGGGATGTGCCCGCTGTCACGATCACAAATTTGACCCAATTCCCCAGGTGGACTATTACGCTCTCGCCGGAATTCTCAGCAGCACGGTCACGCTGGAAGACCGTCTGGGCGGACCGAAAGAGGATGAATCGGACTGGAGTCGGCGCGGTCTCGGCGAAGGTGGAGACCAGCGGCTGCAGGAGTTCTTGAAGGACAACCGATACGCATGGATCAAGGCAACCGCGAAGCGTTTTCAGGCCATTTCGGCACTGCAGGCACTGACCGCTCCGGCGACTGAGAACGCGTCCTCTGTCTCGCCGGAAATGCTGCAGAAAGCCCAGGCCGAGGTGCAGCGTGCTACTGAAACGCTGACCGCGCTCGAAGCGCAGATGCCGCCCTATGCCATGGCCGTGCGAGATGCGACAAAGCCGGAGGATATCCCGCTGCGAATTCGCGGAGTGCCGGCCAGCCGCGGAGACATCGTGCCGCGCGGCTTTCTCCAGGTGGTCGCTCGAGTGGAACCGCCGGCGATCTCAGGTTCGGTCAGTGGTCGGTTGCAACTGGCGGAGTGGATCACGTCGAATGAGAATCCGCTGACGGCTCGCGTGTACGTCAACCGGGTCTGGAAACATCTGTTTCGCGAAGGCCTCGTGCGATCGGTCGACAATTTTGGCACCACGGGTGAACTGCCAACGCACTCCAGGCTGCTGGACCTGCTGGCGGGAGAGTTCGTCGCCGCAGACTGGCACTTGAAGCCTTTGGTGCGACAACTGGTGCTTGCGGATGCGTACCGCTGCGCCTGCGGAACACCGGGGGCCGATGATCCAGAGAATCGCCTGCTGGCTGTTCAGAATCGTCGTCGCCTGGAGGCGGAGGAGATTCGTGACACGATGCTGTGGCTGGCCGATGCACTGGATCAGTCACCAGGCGGGGGAATGATCGATCAATTGCCCATCGGTGATTTGAGCTCCCTCGGGCCCGCGCTCGACATTTCCGATACGCGCCGCACGATTTATCAGCCCATCTTTCGGACGCTGGAAGATCCCTTGCTGCGGATCTTTGACGGAGCTGATACCGCCATGACGACCGGTGCGCGGTCCCGCACGGTTGTTGCTACCCAGGCGCTCTACTTCCTGAATGCGGAGGCGGTCCGGAGGACGGCGGATCATCTGGGGCGTGAGCTCCGGCTGGGCCAGCCCGCGCCCACAGGTGCGCGAAACGTGGCTGACGATGCGGCAGCGCTGGTGCGAGCCGCATTCTCGCGAATTGTCTGCCGGCCCCCCACCCAGGCAGAGCTGGCGATTCTGGTGCGATACCTCATCGCACAAGGAGATGTCGCATCGGGAATCACACCTCACGATGTTTCCAAGCTGTGCCAGGCGATTCTCGCCAGCACGCAGTTTCAGTTTCTGGAGTAACCCCCATGACCCTCTCGCAATGGCCCTGCTGTTCCCGCCGTGCCGCGCTGGCCTCCGCGGCGTGCGGGTTTGGCAGTCTGGCGCTGTCGGGAATCTCCACAGCTTCCACTACGGAGAGCCCGACCCATTTTGCGCCCCGCGCCAAGCGAGTGATCTTTCTGTTCATGCACGGCGGCGTGAGCCAGATGGACTCGTTCGACTACAAGCCCACACTCAACAGGCGGCACGGGGAGCCGCTTCCGTTTGATCTCCCCGGTCTGATTCGACCGGATCGTTTGGGGAAGATGTTTGGCTGTCCGTGGCAGTGGAAGCAGCACGGAGCATGCGGCCAATGGGTTTCCGAGCTGTTCCCCCAGACGGCGAAGATCGTCGACAAACTGTGCTTCATCAAGAGTCTGCACACCGAAGGAGAAGCCCACGGGCAGGCCGTGCTGCGGCTGCACACCGGCGAAGCCGCGTTTGCTCGGCCCAGCATGGGGGCCTGGGTGAGCTATGGTCTGGGAAGTGAAAACCAGGACCTGCCCTCGTTCGTGGCTCTCGATTATCCCACGATGCACGGCGGCGTACGGCTGTATGGAAGTTCGTTCTTGCCCGCCCGCCATCAGGCGATGCAGGTGAAACTGGCCACGGTTCCGTCCCGCGAGCCGGAAATTCAGCACCTGCGAGGAAGTGAGTTGAGTGATAAACGGCAGCGGGAGCAAGTGTCGGTGATCAGCGAATTGAGCCGCGCGCATCTCGCTGGCGTGGGGGACGACCGGCAACTCGAGGGAGTGATCCAGAGCTATGAGCTGGCTTTCCGGATGCAGTCGATTGCCCCGGAAGTGCTGAATCTGGCTGCCGAAAGCCAGGCTACGCTCGACATGTACGGTGTCGGCAAAAAGCCGACCGACGGTTTTGCGCGGCAGTGTCTGATGGCACGGCGTCTGTGCGAAGCGGGCGTGCGATTCATTCAGGTGGCGACCGGCTATCACTGGGATCATCACGGGAACATTCAGGAGAAGTTGCCTGAAAGTGCCGGAGAGACAGATCAGCCAGTGGCAGCGCTTATTCAGGATCTGGACCAGCGTGGATTGCTGGAGGACACGCTGGTCATCTGGGCTGGCGAGTTCGGCCGCACCCCGGTCGCCCAGATTGACCGAGGCCCCCCGGGTCGCGATCACAACCCGCATGGCTACACAATCTGGCTGGCCGGCGGTGGTGCAAAAGCCGGTTTCAGCTATGGCGCGACCGATGAGTTTGGATATCTGGCGGTCGAGAACAAAGTTCACATGCACGACCTGCACGCCACGATCCTGCATCTGCTCGGACTCGATCATCGCCGGCTGACGTATCGCTATGGCGGCCGTGATTTTCGGCTGACGGACGTCTATGGCCACGTGGTCGACGACATCATTGCCTGAATCCGCGCAAAGCTGGTGATGAGGGCCACTGTGTGCACATCGCATCGAGACTTTCCCATCGCCAGCACCACGACCGTTCGGCGTTGGCAGGTGCGAACCCAGGTCCTAACCATCGTCCCAGGTGCTTCCGTTCTGATGGCCTGATTCGTCAGTGTTCCGCACTGCGACGGAGCGCTCAATCGGCCTCTGCTGACTGTTTCCCTTCACTGGTTGTTTGCCTTCACACGAAAGTCCGCCCATGCCTGACCATGTGCCACCGAGATTCCCTGCTCCTGGCGAACTGACCCGTCGCGACCTGCTGTGTCAGACGACGTTTTTGGCGGCGGCGGGCCTGCTGGGAGTGCGTACCAGGGACGTTCTGGCCGCGGATGATCAGGCCGGAATTCGTCTGCTGTTTGCAGGCAGCAGCAGTACCTATTGGAACGACATGCCGGCCGCCGTGGCTCGCACCGTCAACGAAAAGATCACCGGGCACGAGGGTCGGCCAGTTCGCAGCGAAATTGTGGGCCGCAGCGGCAGCGATATTCGCGTGTACCTGGAGCCGGGCTTCGCTGACTATCAATACGGCGTCAAGCCGGGGCAGACGTTTCTCGACAAGATTCGCGAGGAGCGCTTCGACATTGTCGTGCTGATGGTGGTCTGCCGCTTTATCACCGCGGAAGTGACGGAACCCGGAGCGGTTTCCCATGCCGAGGCAGTGACCCGATATTGCGAGGCAATTCGCGCGGCGGGAGGGGTGCCATACTTCTACGAAATGGGATGGGGACGCGGTGAGGCGGAAGCCGAAGGGCGTGCTCGCATTCTCGCCCTCGCTCAACGCAACAACGTCACGGGCTTTGCTCCTTGTTCCTCTGCGTGGGCTCGCGTTTACGAAGAGCGTCCGGACCTGAAGCTTCAGCATCCCCACGATGCCTCGCACCCAGGCGATTTGGGGCACTTCCTGAATCTCGCCTGCTTTTATGCCGCCTTGACGCATCAGAACCCGGCGGGAGCGATTCCCCGTCAGCAGCACGTCTGGCCGCACTTCAATCAGGCAGAAAAGGCTGCCCGCAAGGACGAAATGGATGCGGCGTTCAACCGATTCCAACCGGATGACTATCAGGCTCGGCTTCCCGAATGGATGCAGCGGAATGGAGCGTTAGGACTCGTCGCAGACATCCCCGAAGAAACGGCCCGTTATCTGGAGTCGGTCGCCTGGGAAGCTTGGCAGACAGCATCCGGGGCTTTGCAGGTCAAGCACGGTTAGCCCCCAAAAGGCAGCGAGGGCAGTCTGCAAGCAGACTGCCCTCGCGATTGGCTTGCCAAAACGATTCTGAACGAGGCTCTTCGTGGTTGGTTTCACGCTATCACGTTCTGTCCTCGCGACGCTCTGGCTGTTGGGGATCCGCAAGGCGACTGCGACTTACAGACGGTGAGATGCAGAACAACGTGAGTCGCTGCAGGTCCGCCGGTTGCAGGCAAATCTCAGGGCATGTGCAGATCAACTTTGAGGTCCTTGATGCCGCTGGGAGGAATGTCGACTTCGGCGAACGCTTCCCGCGGCGCCCCGGGTGGTCGCTTGCCTTCAACGTGTTCTTCCTCGGCCTGCCAGCAGACCCGATGCCGTCCCGCCACCGCACCGTCACCCGGTTCATACGTCGAGAGCGAGAAGTGACCTTGGTCATTCACGACTCCCCCCGCAGACTTCCCGACGATCACGGGGCCCCCATCACCGGCAGCGGCAGGATCGCCCATCGGAGCGAAGTACACCACGCCGTGCGTGAGCACCGTTCCGTTGTACGAGACAATGCCCTCGACGGGAACCGTTCCAAACTGGTCCGAAGAGCAGCCCGTCACCGCCAGACCGAGCAGTATCGCCGACAGACTCAGCCAACGTCGGCCCAGGCATGGCACAATCAGACGCGTGTTTCGAGGGATCATTGTGGTCGTGTTCCGCAGGGGATGGGCAGAGGGAACTTCAACAGAAATGAATGAGGCCGCGCCCCGTAACCGCCGTACTGCCCACAGATCGGCAGACCGTTGCCAACAGCAGTCAGAACGCCTTCGCCCATTCGAGCGAAGGCTTCCGAACATAGGCGGTCGTTTTGGCCGGAGATGGCTTTAGAACTCGGCGACGGGCAGACCGTCGGCTCGCTCCAGCAGCTTCTGCAGCAGTCCACCGCCGGTCAGAGCGTTCTGCTGAACCTGATGGATGTTCTCGCTTAGGAAGCGGACCGAACCATCAGCCAAAGCAAACTGTACGCCCCCACGGTGCTGACTGCTGAAGCCGCTGTTGGCGGAACTGTGAGGCACGATGGAATTGAGCGGAGTCGTGGCCGCACCGTACACGCCGAAATACCCTTGGGCGTTGAACGGGTTATTCCCGGGTCCCCCCGAGGTGACATCGGCGTTGTTGGCCCCTTTGCTGATCGCGAGGAACATGGCGGCATAGTGGTCGAGCCGCGAATCACGCTCGCCGATAATCAGCTGATTGCTCAGTCCGTCGGTAATGTCTTTCCAGGCGAAGGAGTAGTTTCGCATGAACATGCCGCGAGTGCCGCTGACGTTGGACGCCGTGAAGGCTCCGTTATGAACAACGGCATAGTTGGCCCGCTTGATTCCTGTCAGATCCGCCACCGTCGCACTGTTGCCCATGCGTTGTGAGGGGGCCGGGTCTTCTTCAGCATCGCTGGGGCACCGCGTGTTGGGCACCAGTGCACCCAGGTTGGCAATCGACTGCAGCGGAGACTTCCGGCCGACTTCCAGAGTGTCATACAAGGGCCCCTGCTCGATGAACGGCAGGATCAACGCACCCCACGCCCAGTGACCGGCATGATCGTTCGTGCGATCCTGGTTGTAGTCGGTTTCGAGGAGTGCCGGGGGCAGGATGCGATACGTGTCGTGATAGTTGTGCATCGCCAGTGCGAATTGCTTCAGATTGTTTTTGCACGAACTGCGACGAGCGGCTTCGCGGGCCTGCTGCACGGCCGGAAGGAGCAACGCGACCAGAATGGCGATGATGGCAATCACCACCAGCAATTCGATGAGGGTAAATCCCGTCACTGCAGGACGATTGCCGTCGCGACGGCGGGCCGGCTCAAGGCAAGAAAGCATGGCAGCACCTCCAGAAGAGTAAGAGAAATGACCCGGGTGGCGAATGGGCGAAGACGCTCCTCCGCCGATCGAATTGTGTCGGCCAGAGTCGCGTGTGCATTCATTTTTCAAAACCTGCATGCAGTTTAGCGCTTCGCATCTGCATCCGTCAATGTTAATCGAGCACCAGCAGCCCCATTTTTTTATGTCTGCTTCTCATTGGGCAACTTCGGGCTTCGGTCAGGCACGGGAAAATGGAGCGAAAATCCCACGGCGAACTCAACTTCGGTGATCGGAAGTTTCGGTCGAACCCGTTTCCGAACAGACGTACCGGTGATCACGCCGGCAGGATCCATGCTGACGGTCGATTTGCACGGCCGTTACCGGCAGCCGAAGTTCAGCGGCCAAGTGCCCGCGGGGGTCGAGCGCGTTCTGTTGCCGCGCTGGCTGCTGCTGCGTGCAGACGTCCAACCTTGCGGATTCACGCAGATCAT
>JBGSIP010000288.1:0-2411 GCA_041742495.1 Planctomycetaceae bacterium | reverse complement strand
GCACAGACGCCGGCCACTGAAGCCACCCCCGCGACCGAGAAGCCAACCGAAGACAGACCCGCCGAAGACAAGCCAGCCAGCGACACACCAACAGCTCCGGAAGCGGTTCCCGCGGCCGAATCTTCAGGCAGCATTCCTGCCCCGCCGGCTGAGCCCGAAGTCACGCCGGAGCCTGCGGCGAACGACAGCAACTGATACCTGTCAGATGTTTGGCCGGACCGGAAAACGCTCACCGGCCACTGCTGACAACACGACCTTGGCGGGTGACTCTTTGACAGGGTCCCCTGCCCGCAGGGCCACTCGCGAGAGCGGCCCCTCTTTGGTTTGGAGAGATGTGCATGCGCAGCCCATTGATCGCGATTCTGGTGTGGGCCGTATCGCTGACGCCGCAGGCTGCGGTGGCCCAGACGGAAGATCATCCGGATTACGAACGAGAACTGCTGGGGCACGCTCGCCAGTTGACGTTTGAAGGCCGCCGCGCGGGGGAGGGCTACTTCTCTCGCGATGGGGGCCAACTGGTATTCCAGAGTGAGCGGCGACCCGAGAATCCGTTCTTCCAGATCTATCTCATGGATCTGGCGACTGGAGATCAGGAACCCATCTCGCCGGGAATTGGCAAAACCACCTGTGCCTGGATTCACCCGGACGGCCGGCGGGTGTTGTATTCCTCGACACATGCCGATCCGGACTCCGTTGCCAAGCAGAATCAGGAACTCGCGGATCGCGCGGCTGGGACCCAGAAGCGCTACGCGTGGGATTACGATCCGCAGTACGACCTGTATCTGTTCCACCGCGACACGCGGACGTCGGTGAATGTGTCGCAGACGCAAGGCTACGACGCGGAGGCATGCATCAGTCCGGATGGACGGACGATCGTGTTTGCGTCGAATCGCGCTGCGTATGCAGAACCACTGGACGCCGCGCGACAGGTAGAGTTCGACCGGGACCCCGCAGTTGCCATCGACCTGTATGCGATGGACATCGACGGCGGTCAGGTGCGTCAACTGACGAACACCTGGGGCTATGACGGGGGACCGTTTTTTTCGGCCGACGGTTCCCGCATCTGCTTTCGCCGGTTTGAACCGACGGGGGCCACCGCGGAAATCTACACCATGCGGCCCGATGGCAGCGATGTCCGCCAGCTCACTCATCACGGCGTGATGTCGTGGGCGCCGTACTTTCATCCGCAGGGTGAGTACCTGATCTACACGACCAATCTGCACGGGTTCGCCAACTTTGAACTGTATCTGGTGCGCGCTGACGGCAAAGAACCGGCGGTCCGAGTGACGGGCACAGAAGGCTTCGACGGACTCCCCGTGTTTGCGCCCGATGGCGGGCAACTGGTCTGGACCACCAATCGTGGCCCCGGGGGCCAATCGCAATTGTTCATGGCGGACTGGGATCACGCGCAGGCCCGTAAATTGCTGGGCCTCGATCGTCAGGCTGATTCCGTGGCCACCGATGCGGCCGAGGCCGCCCGCGGGGCTGCTCGGGCAGAGATCACTGCGGCGGAGATCTTGCAGCATGTCGATTTTCTTTGCCGGCCTGAATTGGGAGGTCGCCTCACCGGCACCGCTGGGGAACGCACGGCTACCGAATATGTCGCGGCGATCTTTGACGATCTGGGACTCGAACCCGCGGGGGATGACGGCACGTACTTTCAGGAGTTCACGTTCACCTCCGGAGTCGACCTGGGCCCCGGCAATCAACTGCGGGTGAACGACGCACCGGCGCTGCTGCACGAACAATGGCGCCCCGTGTCGTTCTCTTCGACGGGCCCCGTTCCGCCGACCGGGGTCGTCTTTGCCGGCTATGGCATCGTGCTGCCGGGCACCGATCCGCAGGATCCGTTTTCTGGCTACGACTCCTACGTGCATTTGGACGTCACCGACAAGTGGGTCGTCGTCGAGCGCTTCATGCCAGAGAACGTTTCTGCGGAACAGCGGCAGAATCTGGCCCGCGCTGCCGGCCTGCGGTTCAAGGCGATGCTGGCCCGCGATCGCGGAGCCAAGGGACTGATTGTGGTCACGGCCCCGTCGACCAAAGTGAAAGAAGAACTGCTGCCACTGGAACTGGATGGCACCCTCGCGGGGAGCAGCCTGCCGATTATCAGTGTCAGTCGCGACCTGGTACGCGGATGGTTCGCCAAGACGGAAGAGAACTGGGACGAACTGCAAGCGGTGCTTGATCGCGGCGAAATGACGATGGGCTTTGAATTCCCTGGCGTACTCGTCTCAGCCGAGATCGATCTGACGCAGATCCAGACCACGGGGCGCAACGTGGTGGGGCGTCTGCGTACCAATCCCACGGCACCGACACCTTCCGCCGTGCTGGTGGGCGCGCATGTCGATCACCTCGGTGTGGGCAACGGCGGCGGATCGCTGGCCCGCGATGACGAACGCGGCCAACCC
>JBGSIP010000287.1:0-3105 GCA_041742495.1 Planctomycetaceae bacterium | reverse complement strand
GAGCCGTCATTCTGGGGGCGTGCGTCTGGCTGGCCCCGGGGCTGGTGTGGTGGTACCTGCCGCTGTCGATTGGGCTGCTGCTGTCGATTGGCCTGTCAGTGGCCTTGGGGAGCTCGCACCTGGGACAGTGGCTGCAGCGGCGAGGCCTGCTCTTGATTCCGGAGGAGATTGCGCCGCCAGAACTGATCAGCGACTATCACAGCTTCCTGGAGCAGTCGGAGCGCGAAGTGGCGCGGGACGAAGGGGTGGACCTGTTCACAGAGATCATCACCGATCCCAAAGCCCACGCCGTGCACTTGCGCATCTTGGAAGCGACGGCGTCCTCGCACCCGGCGACTCCCGATCAGGCGGAACGGGCGCGTCGCGCGATTCTTGGAGGAGCGGCGCAGACGCTGCCGGACGACGTGCGTCGTGCTGTGCTGTCCGACCGTGACCTGCTCAAGGATCTGCACCTGCAATGGTGGTTGCGCAAAAGCGTCCCCGGTTAAGGGGACGCTTGACCGCAGCGGTGGTCAGTGCTTGCGACGGGCTGGGCGCCGGAGCATGTCTCCCTGCGCCCTTCGCTCGCTCGCGCGGGGTTATTTCTTGAGCCGGTCTGCGAAGCTCTCTTTGAGCTTCTTCACCTTGGGCGAAATCACCACCTGGCAATAGCCGGCGCTCGTGTTGCGATCGTAGTAGTCCTGGTGATAGTCCTCGGCCGGGTAAAACGGCGGGAGCTTGGTCACTTCGGTGACGATCGGCAGTGGAAAAACACCCTCCTTGGTCAACTGGGCGATGACGGCCTTCGCCGCCTGTTCCTGAGCGGCGTCGTGGAAGTAGATCACCGATCGGTACTGTGTACCCACATCGGCCCCTTGGCGATTCAGCGTGGTGGGGTCGTGCGTGGTGAAAAAGACCTTGAGCAGCACATCGTACGGAATGATGGCTGGATCAAATTCGATCTGCACCACCTCCGCGTGCCCCGTGAGGCCGCTGCAGACGTCTTTGTAGGTGGGATTGGCCACGTGGCCGCCCGCATACCCAGAGGTGACTGAATACACCCCTTCGAGCCGCAGGAATACGGCTTCCAAACACCAGAAGCAACCGCCTCCAAACGTGGCCAATTGATGCGGATCGAGCATGGTTTGTTTCCTTGGGAGTGGCGGCAAACGGGAATCACCGTCCTCGTGCAACGTGCCTTGGCAACAGTATAGCCGGCGGGGAAACCCGCCGGTCAGTCCGCCGGTGCTGCCGTCGATGGAGCTTGCCCGCAGTGATACTTCTGGGACGCGGCAAAGCAGGAAGAACGCACCCGGCCAGTACGGCGATTTCTCGGATTGCCGCAGTGGCCGGGCTGCTGTCGGCTGCCGGTTGCCGTTCGACCGCCGGAAGGCGGCTTGGCATCAGGGCAGGGTCTTGATGCGAATGCGGCGATATTCCATCTGTCCGCGGTCCCCTTCGAGACCCAGCGGACCGGTTTCGGGGACCGCGAGTTCGGCCTGCAGGACTTCACCGTTGCAAGTGCAATGCGCAACGCCGTCGGTCACGGTGACTTCCATTTCGTTCCATTCCTGCGGACGGTATTTCTGCAGGTCCTTGAACGGGCCGGCCAATCCGTAGTCACGGCACTGCAGTTGCGGCTTGCGAATGAAGACGCCGCTGTCGGCATAGGGGGTGGCGCGAAATTCCAGCCGCAGGACGAAGTTGCCTGGGAATTGTTCGTGGGTCCACAACTGCTGGACCCGACGTCCCTCGGCGGGAGTGGTCACCACAATCCGGTCGTGCAGTGCCACGTAGCGGCCGTCGCTCGATTGCGTCTTGCCGTCGCAGGATTCGATCACCGCCATCGTCTTGGGCTGCAACAGTGCCCAGCCGGTGAGGTCGCGACCGTTGTAGAGCGAGCGAAAGCCGGGTTCCAGTTCAAACGGCTCCGGGCTGCGTTCGATCAGATCGAGCGTGGCGAGGATGGGAC
Organism: Planctomycetaceae bacterium; assembly: GCA_041742495.1. Classification (GTDB taxonomy): domain Bacteria; phylum Planctomycetota; class Planctomycetia; order Planctomycetales; family Planctomycetaceae; genus JBGSIP01. The sequence goes on along the minus strand of JBGSIP010000287.1, from coordinate 1,154 downwards.
GCAGGGCTGCGGCCCATTTCTTGTATCCGCCATCGTTCAAGTGCAGCAAATCGGGAAACTCCTCGACCTTGGCATCGCCGTCGGCGGAGGCAAACAGCCGCCACGTTTCGAGCAAGGTGATCTGCGGGTCCCCTTGGACGGCGGCGGTGTACCGCTGGTTGACTTCCTGAATGGCGGCAGAGCTGCGTTGCTTTTGCTCGGAGCTGGGGAAGACCTGGCAGACCACAATGGGGAGTTCACTGTTATGCTGTTTCAAGGCGGCGATGATGGCTGCAAAGTTTTCGGCAATGACATCCGCGGTGGCACCCAGGCCGATATCGTTGGTGCCGATGAGCAGGACGACAGCCGAGGGATTTACGGCGAGGACATCCCCTTCCAGTCGCCAGAGCACGCCGCGGGTGGTGTCCCCACCGATACCGCGATTGGCCACTTTGAGGCCGGGAAAATGCCGGGCCAGCCGCTCGCCCCACCCCTCGGTGATGGAGTCACCCAGAAAGACAACGGCCCCCTGGTCCCGCTCGCATTCGGCGGCCCACTTCGTCCGCAGCGTTTCGTATTTGCGCACAAATCGCTCTTCGGTGTGGATGGGACCGGTCCCCGGAATGTCGGCGACATCGGCGGGAAACGTGACTGTTTTTGAATCGACTGCCGCGGCGGGAGCCGCCGATTGAGCGGCTGCCCGTGCGGTCCATGGAGCGGCAGGGGTGAGGCTGCCGCAGATCAGCGACAGCAGGAAGAATGGTGCCAGTGGGGAGAGCCGGGAGCCGGGCATGGTGAGACTCACATGGGAGCAGGGACGGGAGATTGGTTTCAGCCAGGATGCGACAGAATCATGGAGCAGGCAACACCGGGGCAACAACACGGTGTCGGGGTGACAGGGCCCGCGCAGGTGCAGGCGGCACTCGCTTTTCCTGTGGTGAATCGTCGCATAATCTTGCGCAGGATCAACCACAGGACCGGCGTTCGCGTTCGCCTGACCGGCCGATTGAGCGAGATCACCGCAGAAACTGACATCAACGCCCAGCGAAGGATTCTGAATCGTGCGTAAGAACATCTCCAGCGGCAGTGCGTGGGAAAGCAAGATTGGTTACTCGCGAGCCGTGCAGATGGGCCCCCATGTTTTTCTGTCGGGCACGACAGCGACCGATGCCAAT
>JBGSIP010000286.1:0-1673 GCA_041742495.1 Planctomycetaceae bacterium | reverse complement strand
CGCGGGCGATCTCGGCGGTGATGTAGGCGTTGCGGATGCGGTAGTCATCAGACAGTGGGGTGGGTTTGGCGGCGATGATTTCAAGGGCTTGCTTGATATCGCGCGAGGAGGCAAGGCAGCGGATATGATGGATGGAGGCGTCGTTCATGGGCAGCGACTTTCTTTCCACAAGTCCACTCACGCGACACTGCACAGCGGCCGGTGCCGCTCAACAGGACACATCGCGACGACTCGCCAGCTTCAATACAAGCCCATCAGCACATGATTGCCGGCGCGGTCACGCGCCGAAATGCCACCCATGTCCACCGCATCAGGCCGCACCGGCAAGATCGCCCAGAACACGCGCGGCGGCACGCTGGCTGGCGCGGCGGTGGCCCCTTCGCCAGCAGCGCTATCGATTGACGTGCGCACTAAGTCTGAGAGTTGCGAGCGAGCTTGCTCGGGTGCGGAGTACTGCACGCTCATGACGTGTGTTTCAGAATCGTAGTCGTAATAGCGGGTGCTGCTGTGCATGGCGGAGGTGATGTCGTACTCCGAGAGCCCTTCGGGAAGAGCAAAGGGATGCTGGTCCCACAACTGGACGAATGCCCGTCCCGCTGTGGCGTCCAATGGACGGGTCTCGACCACCGCGCCTGCGGCAACGGAATCTGCCACGTGGAGGCGGCCCTCGTCGTCGGAGATCAACAGCGCTTGCAGGTCCCACGGCAGGCCATTGCTGACTTTCAAGCCGGTGGGTGCCGTGGTGACTTCCACCCGGCCACGCATCGGCTGCGCCGCGACAGTGGCAAACTGCGTGCGGGTGCGTGCCCGCAGCCAGGCCCCCTGAAACAACTGGGTTTCTCCCCAGCCCACGCGACCAGCAATGAGGCTGGTCGCGGGCGGCGCAACCGGATAGACCGCCGTTGAGGGCGAGAATCGCAGGCCCCCCCGCGGACTCAGGCCAGCATAGAGCGCAAAGCGGCTTGTCGTGACGGCCCTGTTCAACCGCTGATCGAGCAGGGTAAAGCTACGCGAACGAGCCTTCACGCCGATCCCGTGGGCGAGTGTCGAATAGGTCAGCAGCAGCAGACTCGCTACCAGCGACAGCGCAGGAATCGACAACAGCAGCATCCCCAGTTGTTTGCGGCGGTTGAAGTAGTAGTAGTTCACCGGGCCAATCGCGAGAGTGAACAACGTGATGAGAATGAGAAAGGCGACGATCGGAATGCTCTGGATTCCGGGAATCATGAAGTAGTGAAAACTGGCATCTCCACCCGTGCCAGACACCCCCTGCCGATGTAGGGCCTGCAACTGGCTGGTGGTGAATTGCGCGAGGAGCCAGCTCCAGTCGGCTGCCGTTGCCTGGTCCATGTTGCCGCTCGCGAAGACCAACCGACCGTGCATGACCGGGCGAGACGCAAGCTGGGCCGATTTACTGCGCCAGGCGGGTACCACCCGGGTCGTCGGCACGGGGAGGGCCTCTCCCTGCGGCATTGGCAGATTGCCCTCGGCGTCGTCGACCACCACCTGGATCGGCGCAGGAGCGCCGGACTTGCTATTCAGGAGCCATTCCTCGTCGCCACTGTTCAACCCCAGCGCCAACGCGACGGCCGAACGCCCGGCGGCTGTGTACGTGGCGTCGGTCACCACCAGGTTACCCCCGGTCTGCACCCATTCGCTCAGTGCATCGCGGC
>JBGSIP010000285.1:0-4725 GCA_041742495.1 Planctomycetaceae bacterium | reverse complement strand
GTAGAGCTCGCCGTTGTTGAGGCCGCACTTCATCACGTTGCCGCAACCCGACGTGACGTGAAAGTTGGACAGAGCCAGTCCATCAGCGCTGATCAACACTCCCGAGCCGCCACCGGCTCCATTCGGCGGAAAAATGGCCACTACCGTCGGCGCGATACGAGCCAGCATGTCCACCCGTTGCCGCTCAGCGGCGTGCACGGCGGGGGAAATCTGTCCGTGGGCAGGTGTCGCCACGACGGTCAGCCAGCAGAGCGCCAGCCAAAAACAGGACCACATTGCCAGCCAACCGCGGACCGATGAACTCAGCCGGGCCGGGTACCGCCAGCGCAAGAGATCGCTCAAACGGATGTGATGTCGATCAGTCGGGCTGCCGGGGAGCATGAGCAATTCACTTTGTGACACGGGCATCGACAAAATTCAGATTGTCCCCCAGATCGACTTGATCGGGACCGCAGTCGACCAGAATGGTCAAAAAGCGAGTGTTCTCAATCGGCAGATCGATCACGACCGACGGCTCGCGTCCCGACAAGTCGCGGTCGAAGAGCACGCGGTCATCGGCCTTGATAGTGAGATGCAAGTGCCCGTGCGCATTGCCTGCATCCGGGTCCAGCCCCGCCCGTCCCACCAGTCGTCGGAACTGACCCGCCACGCGATAGCGGACTTCGGTCATGGAATGGAGGCAGAGCCCACGGGCAAAGGTCCGACCTTCCAGCCGCAGCGGTTCGCCATACATATTGAGATTGGTGCGTATCTGAAAGCCGGCGTCGTACTCTCCCTGTCCGTTCACCTGCGTGCACGGTTCGTAGCGAATGCCTTCGGCGGGCAGGTCCGACAGGTACTGCACCTTGCCGGCACTTAGGTCGATCGACACCAGATCCTGCCATGGAATCGCCAGCACCGAACCTGCGCTTAGCCGCAGGGTCACACCGTTGTCGTCACTTGCTTCTAGCGTTCCGCCCAGCAGGTCATGCGAAACGGTGCGTACGATGGCCGGCGGGCGCGCCGCAGAGGCACCCGTGGCCGACTGGCGAAACACCAGTCCGAACACCCGTTCCCGCTTGACGGGGATCTGTGTGTCATCGAGCAAAAAGCCAACCTGTGCGGCATCGACCGAACCGACGACGCCGCCAAGTGGGTCAATGGAGTCCCCCTTGCGGACGACGAGCAGATCCGTCTGCGAGGCGGCTTGCGTCAGTTCCAGCCACCGTGCCCGCAATTCGCCTTCGACCGGCTGCATGCTCATGGCCGCAACCGCCGCACGCGGCAAACTGATGCTGCCCAGCGAATTCGATGTGAGCCGGACCGTATTCAGGTCGAGTTCGATTTCTATGCCGGTCAGCAGGCTGCCATCGGTCAGTTGCACGTTGATCGCTGGCCGTTCGCGTGCGAGGGTTTGTCCTGCGACTTGCAGATCGAGCACCGAGGCCGTGGGAACGGTCAGATCGCCGACGGCTACCTGTTGATTGTCGCAGCGTGTCAGCAGTCCTGCGATCGGGTCACCCGATAGCGGCGTGAGCGTGACGGTCGGAGGTGCCGCCGCCGCAGGGGAAGCGCACCAACACAGACTGCACATCACGATGATGGTGACCTTGGCAATCGGCCAGTGCGCCCCCAACCAGCCACGAGGCGTGAAGCAGGCCGCTCGGCGTGTCGCAGGGAGATGGGTGGGAACTGTCAGCGGGTGCGACATCACCGTCCGGTCCCTCCGGCCCTGCGTTGGGCAGATTTGCGGCTGAATTCCTGAATGGCCCGCTCGTAGTGTGGAGGAAACAGATTGCCCAGAATCTGTTTGGCCTTGGCCTGATCCTTGTCGGGCAGGTTCCCCCAGCCATCCTGACGGCCGATATCCTTGGGATCGACATTGCCGTCGGCAGTGGTCCCCTTGATGGTGCTGTCCTCCGCGCCGGAATCAGGGGCATTCCCCTGCCCGTTCCCCGATCCACTGCCGGCAGCCGACGCTTGAGCCTGTTGTTCCATCTTTTCGATGAGTTCGTTCAGGCGCTCCAGAATTTCCTGTTCCACGCCCTGGACGCCCGGACCACTACGGCCCAGTTCGAGTCGTCGTTCCACGTCCGCCATCATGCGAGACACGCCATCCAGACTCTTTTCGTCGAGTCCTTCCAGGTCGCGCACCATAAGATCCGCGAGCACCCGGTACCGCTGCGGCACACCGTCGGTGTATTCCAGCAACAGGATGAGCGCCTGCTTGGCCAGTTCCTTTTGCAGCAATTGATGATGGGCACACGCGCGGACAAACAGCGTTGTCGCCGGGACGGCGGCATCAGTGATGGCGTCATCACCGAGAACGCCGAGAGCTTCTTCAAACATCCGGCGTTCCATCAATCGCTGGGCAATCGCTTCCCGACAAACCCGATTCCACAGCGGGAACTCCGCGGGCGGAATCGCTGCGGAGATTGCCTCCAACAGACTCGCTGCGTCGGCAACGACGCCCGTAAACGCCTGCCGCGTCAAATCGGGCTGCACCAGAACGAGCACATCCAGCACCGTTTCCAGACTCAGTGTGGGTACCTCCGGCGTCGCCGGGGTGCTCTCGGCAGCAGTTTCGCCACCCGGAGCAATGTCAGCGGCCGGCACGGCTGCGAATGGCCAGGCGCGTTCAATGAGTGCCTCAGTGCCGTCGGGCTGCCCGGCACCCCAGGCGAGCGCCTCCTGCCGGACGAGTGCGGCGTCGACTGGAACCAGCCGATGCTGAGCTTGAGCGGCCGGAGCCACCATTACCAGCGACCACAACAGGACCGTTGCAGACAGCGGGCGGCGCGGAAGAGCGCTCCACAAACTTAGACGAGGGAGTTGTTGACAACGAGTCATCATTCCACTTTTCACTTGCACCACCTGCGCGAGCGCCACTCGCTATTCAGTCTTTCCCGCGGCCAGATCGACGGCAGCCTGCTGAATCCGAGCCTGCCGGGCCGCCAGTTGTTTGACGAGAGTGATCAGATCCCCGTCGGTCGCCTGCTCACCCTCAATCTGTTCGCCATACTGAACAGTGCGCTTGTAGATGCGCTCCTGCATCGATCGCAACAACTTGAGTTCGGCAATCTTGTTCACGAGATCGGGATCTTCCGGTTCGGACTGTTGCTGCTGTTGTTGTTGCTGCTGTTGCTGCCGCAGCTTTTCCATTTCCACCTGCAGCGATTCGACCATCTCCTTGAGCGAATCGATCACATCGTCTTCGATCGACTGGGTGAGCGTACCGACATCCAGTTTGTCCAGCCGGCGGGAAATGGTCCGCATGTCTTCTTCAGCGGCCGCAATCACTTCAACAAACGCCACCGACGTCCCCTCCTCGCGCAGCAGGGCGAGCGCCTGTGCGGCGTCGTTGGCGATGACTGTCTGATCGACGGCCAACTGCCGCGCCCGTGTCGACTCGCGCTGTGCCAACTCCGCTGGGTCCAAACCCGCCAGCCGCACGGTCCCCTGTTTGACGCGATACTCCTGCTCCAGCATCTGCCGCAAGCGGGCCTCGATGCCGGTCAGGAACAGCAGGCGTTCTTCCTCGCGCAACTGCCGCAGGATTTCTTCGAGTTCCGCTTTGGCACGTTCCAGTTCGGCCAGCGCGCGATCCTGACTTTCGGAGGCCCCCTCGCGAGTCTCTTTTTCAAGATTATCAATCGCCCGCTGCATTTCATCGCGGGCGCGCTCCAGTTGTTCCCGCCCCGGCGTCGGTGGAGGGCCAGCCTGCGATTCCGATGGCGGTGTTTCGCCAGCCGGTGTTTCGCCAGTCGGGGATTCTCCCTGCGGTGGCTCTCCGGTAGGAGGCTGATTCTGCGGCGATTCCCCGGGCGGAGACTGGGACGGCGGCTGGCCCGACGGAGTGCCTGCCTGAGGTGGCAAGTCAGACGGCTCACCCATCGGCGCGCCTTCTTTGGGCTGCCCGTCAGTTGGCTGTTGTTCGCCAGCCTTGGGTTCTCCGCCGTCAGACTCACGGGGTTTGGATTCACCAGGCTTGGGTTCGCCAGGTGACGCGGGAGCCTGTTCTTCGCCCGGCTGTTTGTCACCTGGCTTCGTATCATCCGATTTCTGATCGCCGGCCGGGTCACCAGTCGGTTTCTCACTCGTCGGTTTCTCACCCGCCGGCTTGTCACCAGGTTTGTCTTGGGAGGAGTCGCTGTCGCCGGTAGGCTGCGTGTCCGCTGGCGATTGCGGAGCCGTGGGATCGGCGGGCACGCCACGCTGGCGATCCTGTTCCGCGATCTTGCGATCCAGTTCCGCCGTGCGCTGGGCAATTTCCGCCTGCCGACGCTCCAGTTCGGAGAGTTGACCGCTCCCCCGTTCCGTGTCGGAACGCAGGTCCTTTTCCTGACCAATGATCCGGTCGAGATTCTGAATCAGCTCCTGCACGCGCTCGATTTCAGACCCGAGCCGCAACCGTTCGTCTTCGCTCTGCAACACCTGCAGTACGTTCAGCATCTGCTCGAGCAACTCCTTCTGGCGAGCCTCCGCTGACCCCAGACCCACCGACGCCTCAAGTGCATCCGGAGCCAGCATCGCTTCCCGCAGCGCATTGACGGCCAGATCGAGCTGATCGGCAACCCGCGACTCCCGACTGGTACCCAGCGCGCGTAGCAGCAAGTCCGCCCGGCCGGGATCTGTCCGGCGTGTCAATTCGGAAAGTCGCTTGAGTGTGTCTTCAAACCGTCGATACCGCGCCGCCAGCGCCGTTTGAGATTGATCCAGCGGCACGGCAGCCGATGAGGTGGTCGT
>JBGSIP010000284.1:0-1790 GCA_041742495.1 Planctomycetaceae bacterium | reverse complement strand
TTCCCCGGTGAGCAGAACGTGGGAGATATGCGTTTCGATCCGCTGCACCCGATCCACCGGGTGGTCGTAGCAGGCGGGGTCGCTCAGCGCTTCCAGCATCGTGTCCATGTCGCCGCTCATCTCGTGCGTGCGCGCTTACATCTGCCGCCGGCATCGAAGGCGTCGCGCAGCGCGACGCAGACATCCCCGTTGGCCTGTTTGTCGGCCACAATTTCCAAGCCGGGCACGCCGGGGTCGGTGTGGATGTTGAATGCGGGCATCGAATCTCCAGCACAAATGGGATCAAACAAGACATCTCCAACCCAAGAATAGCAATCTCCCATCCGTCTGACCTCTACTGTTTACTGATTGTGGCCGGAGAAATTGCCACATCCGGCATGAGCGGCCGAGTTCGGTCAGGAGCGGAAGTTCAACATCCATTGGCAATGGGTCGGCGCCTCGGCCAGAGCCGCCGTTGGCGTTCTGAGCAAACCAGATCTGCTATGCGCGGCACGCCAGTCGATGAATAGAAACTCAAGCTGAACGGCCGCTTGTATGGTTAAAGAAAAAAGCAGGCTACGTAACTATTCGGTTTTATCCCTGTCACTATGGTGGACAATTCAGGACCTCTTCAGAAGGAGCGTTATGCAAAAATTGACCCGCATCGTCGTCGCCACTGACTTCTCCGTGCCCGCCAATGCTGCCGTCACCCGCGCAGCCTTGCTCGCCCGAAAACATGACGCAGAACTGCACCTGCTGCATGTTTTGTCTCCCCTGGCTCTGTATCCCGGTCAGGCTGTCGAGCCTGCCGCCAACGGCGACGCCAGACTCGCTGCCGCCCGCAGTCGGCTCAATGCCACAGCTGGTCGCGTGCTTGAGCGTTACGACGTCCATGTTCACATTGTGCAGCGTGTTGGTCGCGCGCATACCCGCATCGGAGAATATGCCAACGAAGTCGCCGCCGACCTGGTGGTGGCGGGCGTGCGTGGCGAGGATTCCCTGCTGAGCCTGATGCTAGGCTCCACCGCCTGGCGCCTGCTACGTGTGTGCAAGCGTCCGGTGCTCGTTGTGCGCCATGTGCCCATCGGGCCCTATTGCCAGGTGCTTGCGGCGGTCGATTTCTTCCCGCATACCCAAGCTGTCTGCACCTGGGCCAAACAGATGGCCGGTGACGAACCGGTGCATGTGCTGCACGTGTTGGCGCCGCAGGATCAGGACGAACAGGCGAATGAGAGCATGCGTACCATTGCCGGGAATTTGATGGCCAATTTGCAATCAGACCTGCCCTACGCAACAGAAGGCCAGATTGGGGTCGGTTATCCGCCCGTCATGATTTTGCAGCACGCCGCCCACTGCAACGCGGATTTGATTGTGCTGGGTCGGCATGGTCAGGGCGGGCTGGAAGCGTACGTGCTCGGCAGCGTGAGCAAGGACGTGGCCCAGGCTGCGAATTGCGACGTGTTGCTGGTGGACACAGACTGACTGGACCATCGAGGAGGCGATGAGCTTCGTCATGACCGGCGACGCGAACGTACCCGACCAGGTGCGTTACACAATGGCACCTGAACAGAAAGTCGGCCCTGGCGAGGCGACGCCATGATGCGCTCTGTCTGGTTGCGCGCCCTGTTATTCGCCTCCCTGTGGTGGGTGCTGGCCGAAGGCCGTATCGACGGCTGGCTGCTTGGCGGCGTCGCAGTTTTTGCCGCGACATGGGGGAGCGTGGCACTGTGGCCGCCGGCAGCGCGTGGAATGCGCCTCACCGCGCTGCCGGGTTTCCTCGTCTTTTTCCTCGCCAACTCCGTGCGTGGTGG
>JBGSIP010000283.1:0-1998 GCA_041742495.1 Planctomycetaceae bacterium | reverse complement strand
GGCCTGGGCGGCGATGACGGCTTCGCCAGGGCAGTCTCGGCTGGTCACGAATTCTGCGGGTCGGCAGGCAGAATTGCCACTACGGCGCGAGACCGTCATCACCCAACCCACCGTGAGCCAAAGCAACGGTTCCGGCACCGGGGACCGCGCGGCTGGTGTTTCTCAAAGGGGCAACAACACTCTATAACCGCTGCGGGTGTCAGGACAGTCGCACGCCGGAACTGGCAACCTGAAGTCCCTGCCACCGCCGTTCTGATCACAAAATCTGCCACATGAGACAGGTATGACCGAACTGACGTTTGCTGCGCCGCCGCTGGAGTTGGACCGCCGTGAACGCCGCTTGGCGAAGGTCATGCGACAGATCAAATCGGCTCGTCTGGCTGCCTGCCTGATCTCGCATCTGCCCAACATTCGCTACCTGACTGGTTTCACCGGGAGTAGTGCCGCCCTGCTGTTGACCGCGAAATCGGCGTTGCTGTTGAGTGACGGACGGTATGGCGAACAGTTGCAGTCACAGTCCCCGGGGATTCCAGTCGAGATTCGGCCGGTCACCGCCACGCTGGAAGCCTTCACCGCCGAAGTCGTGGCCAAATCGGGCTGGGAGCAGTTGGGTTTTGAGCCCGGGTACGTCACCTGGTCGACCTGGAACGCCCTCCGCTGCGCCGTTTCGGCCGAACTGGTCCCCCTGCCGGGACTGGTGGAGGGGGTCCGGGCGATCAAAGACCAGCAGGAAATCGATCAAACGCGGCAGGCGGTCTCGATCGCCGAGCGGGCCTTTCGGTCCCTGCAAGCCACCATTCAGCCGGGCGAAACAGAAATTGACCTGCGGAATCGACTGGAAGCGACAATGCGCAACCTGGGGGCCGAGCGTCCCGCTTTCGACTCCATCATCGCAGCCGGGGCCAAGTCCGCACTGCCACACGCGCAACCGGGTCCGACTCGAATTGCGGGGGAGGGCTGGGTGCTGCTGGACTGGGGTGCCGCCCTGGGCAGTGGGTATCGGAGCGACTTGACCCGGATTCTCACGACCGCTAAGGTTTCGCCCAAACTTCAGAAGGCGTTTGGAGTTGTGAAGAGTGCCGCCGATGCTGCCATCGCCGCCATTCGTCCCGGCGCCGACCTGAAAGCTATCGATTCGGCGGCACGCGCCGTCATCGACGGGGGCGGATTTCGCGGGAAATTCGGCCACGGGCTGGGGCACGGACTGGGGTTAGAAATCCACGAAGCCCCCCGCATGTCCCCCGCCGCGACGGGCACCCTCGAAAAGGGGATGATCGTGACGGTGGAACCGGGAGTTTATCTGCCGGGGTGGGGGGGCATTCGATTGGAAGATGATGTGTTGGTCACGGCCGATGGCTGCGAAGTGCTATCCTCGCTTCCTCGCGAACTCGAAGAACTGGCAGCGAACTGTTAGAACCGCGGGTCGTTCAGCTGCCGGACTCCGTGGTTCGATAAGACCATACGGATCGGTGGGCTGAGATCGCCATTTCCAGGCAGTTTCTGCTCAGGCCAGAATGGACTGTGACAGCCGCAGCCCGAATGGGTTGGCCGCTGGACGATTCGGAGGGAGGATTGGGTCTCGGCAGCAGCGATTCCGAGGTCCCGCTGACCTCAATTTGGCCGGCAGGCGTCGCCCGAGGTCGCCTCGTCCGAAGGTGTGTGGCGTCGGTATGCTGGAAGTCTCTGCATCATGACTGGTGATCATTCCTCGTGGCGCTCCACTGGCGGCTGAGCCACGCTACCTAAATTCTTGCGATCCATTCGCACCAATGACGGCAAGAGGTTCTCTCATGGCAAACACGAAGCAAGAAGCATCGGGGCCGTTTGATCTCGACAAGTTGCGCGAACTCCTCGAAATGATGGAAAAGCACGGGCTCACCGAGATCCATCTGCGACGCGGTGAGGAACAGTGGAAGCTGCGACGGGGGGGAGAAACCCTGACGTATGCGCCGCTTCCCCTGCCCGCCGTGGCGGCGCCCGCTCCGCTGGCCCCTCCGG
>JBGSIP010000282.1:0-5611 GCA_041742495.1 Planctomycetaceae bacterium | reverse complement strand
GGGCACATCGGCGAGCAGTTTGCGGCCGACGGTTTTGCGACCGATGCGGCGCTGCAGGTCGGTGAAGGGGCGGACGCCCGCCGGTCCCCAGGCGAGGATCTCACCATCCAGCACGACATCCCGCGGGATTCGTTGCACGTCTGCGTGCAATTCTGGAAACCGCTGCCAGACCGGTTCTTCGCCGCGCGACCAGAGCATGCGGGTGGCACCGCGGCGAATCAACTGCGCGCGAATGCCATCCCATTTCCATTCGATGAGCCATTCGTCGGGATTACCGAGTGCCGCGAGTTCTCCCTCCCAGGCGTGAGCCAGACAAAACGGGTAAGGCTGCAGCGGATCGACAGTGTCTTGAGTGGGGGCCATTAACTGCTGGAAGAACTCGGGGCCGGGCTGCCAGTCGCCCATGAGTCGGTGGGCGATGACGTTGGTCGGCAGGTCGGCGGCCTCAGCGAGTGCGCGGGCGACCAGTTTCTCGGACACACCCACGCGAAAGCCGCCCAGCAACAGCTTGTTCCACAAGAAGCACTCCGCTGGGGAGAGTTCCCGCCACCAGCGGCGGACCAACTGCTCCTGTTTGTCAGCATCGAGACCGGCCAGCGACTGCAATCGCTGGATCCAGGTCGCGAGCCCCTCGGACGTCCCGGTGGACGAGCGGGGGAGGAGCAGGGAAATGGTTTCCGCGAGATCTCCCACGGCCTCGTAGGATTCGTCAAACAGCCACGCGGGGAGGCCCGCCTCTGCGGCGCACCAGGCCTGCAGGGCAGCCGTCTTCACCACCCGTTTGGGTCGGCGACCGCACAACACGGCCACGACCCAGCCGGCATCGGCTGGCGAAGCCGCGCAGAAGTAATCGCGCAGGGCAGCGACCTTTTCGCTGGTGCGGGTGGTTTCGTCGAGTTGTTGAAACAGCCGTGCAAAGGCCTGCATACGCGGATCGCCGACGTTGGGGGGCCGGAAGTCGCCGTCAGGGGGGCAGCGGTCACTCAAGCAGACCGTGGGGCCGCGCCTGACTGGCTGCCGTCACTGTAGCCCGTGACGGACAAATGGACAGCCGATGCGTTACCGGGTCTACCCATCTTCCCCGATTCCCAAGGATGCGAGTGGATTGCCAAAAACAGCGTCGATCCCCCTCGCCGTCGAGGAACGGGAACGTCTAAACTCCGCGGGAAATCGTTGCCCGCCGGGGCGGCCGTCTTGACACAACATCATCGTTTCCGCTCAGAGTGGTTTTGCTATGGACTCCTTGACCGCGATTGAGAACCACTTTGACCTGTTGGTCATCGGCACTGGCCCGGGCGGAGAAGGGGCCGCGATGCAGGCGCGGAAGGAGGGTCGGAAGGTCGGCGTGGTCGAAAAGCACTCGCTGATTGGCGGGGGCTGCACGCACTGGGGGACGATTCCCAGCAAGGCGCTGCGATATGCCATTTCCCAGATGCTGGAAGTCAGCAAGAACCCGATGTTCGAGGGGACTGGCCTGGAACATCGGCTGCCGTTCCCCAAGTTGCGTGCGTCGGCCGGGGCCGTCATTCGCAAACAGGTGGATATGCGGCGGTCATTTTATGACCGGAATGGAGTACCCATTTTCTTTGGTCATGCGAAGTTCGTCGATCCCCATACGGTGGAAGTCGACGACGGCCACGGCAGCATCATCCATTTGACGGCCAACGGGATTGTGATTGCCACCGGTTCGCGTCCGGTGCGTCCGCCGGATGTGCATTTTGATGGCCGTCGGGTGTTTGACAGCGACACGATTTTGACGCTGGACCACACGCCTCAATCGATCACCGTATATGGAGCCGGGGTGATTGGCTGCGAGTATGCCTCCATGTTTCGCAACATGGGTTGCAAAGTGAATCTGGTGAACTCGCGCGACAAGCTGCTGGAGTTTCTGGATGACGAGATCATCGACGCACTGAGCTATCATCTGCGAGATCAGGGGGTGCTGATTCGCCATCGTGAGAATTTCGAGCGGGTGGAAATTCTGAGCGACGGTGCGGTGCTGCATTTGAAATCGGGCAAGCAGTTGAAGACGGATATTCTGCTGTGGGCGGCCGGCCGGCAGGGGAATTCGGACCGGTTGGGTCTGGAAGGGATTGGCATCCAGCCAACCAATCGCGGGACGCTGCCGATCAACGAGGACTTTCAGACGGCCCTCCCGCACATTTATGCCGTGGGAGATGTGGTCGGGCGGCCCTCGCTGGCCTCCGCTGCTTATGTGCAGGGGCGTTACGCGGCGATTCACTGGATGGAGGGTACGCAAGACCGCTCGATGGTGCAGGATATTCCCAACGGGATTTATACCAGCCCCGAAATCAGCTCGGTGGGAAAAACGGAACGTGAGCTGACCGAAGCCTGTGTGCCGTATGAGGTGGGGCACTCGATGTTCAAGAGCCTGGCCCGCGCTCAGATCACCGGCAAGCCGGTGGGGATGCTGAAGCTGCTGTTTCAGCGGGAAACACGGCAGATTTTGGGGATTCACTGCTTTGGCGCGAATGCGGCCGAGATCATTCACATTGGTCAGGCGATCATGAACCAGCCGCCGCCGAACAACACGCTGGACTACTTCATCAATACCACGTTCAACTATCCGACCATGGCGGAAGCCTATCGCGTGGCGGCGCTGAACGGCTGGAACCGTTTGTTTTAGGTGGTGTGCGTGATTCTTTCTCTCAGCCCGAGCAGGGGTCGATGTGACGTGACGTCAGGCACAGACTGACGGGACAATCTTTCTCCGTGGTTCTGTGCCTCTGTGAGAACCACAGAGAATGCACGAGACGGGTTGCGTGGACTCTGAAATCTACGTTGGTTTCCGGCCGCTCAATGAATCGTACGTTCGCGACACGACTTGTTGATCTCACGGAGTCACAGAGTCACGGAGAGGCACGAACGGCCTCGCTCGCACGTCGATGGGGAGTTCAGCGACTCAGCTAAGCGATGGCGCGCTGGCGTCAGGCACAGCCTGACCTACACTGCCTGACATTTAGCGATAGTCAGACCACTACTGTCGATTACTTGTAGGTGGACGTCGAGGAAAGTTCGACGAGCGGTACGATGATGGCCAGAACGATGGCCCCCACGACCACGCCGAGGACGACGATGATGATTGGCTCGGCAATTTTGGTGAGCTGCCGCAGCTGCCGTTCGCCTTCGGCTTCGTAGTGCTCTCCGAGGGTGGTGAGGACATCACCGAGGGTGCCTGAGCGTTCGCCGGCCGAGACCATCTGAGCGGCACCGCGAGGCAAATACGGGCTCCCCCGGAGGGTGGAGCTGATGCCGCGGCCGTGATTGACTTCGTGGTCCATGTCGTCAATCAGTTGACGGAACACGACATTGGACATTGCGCGGCGGGTGAGGTGAAGGGCTTCGATCAGTGGCACACCGCTTTGGAGCATCGTGCCGAGTAGCCGAAACGCTCGACCGGCCAACAGGCTGCGCGTGGGACCCCGGATGCCGCGCAACTGCAACACCAGCCGATCGAACAACTGTCGGGCAGGGGCAGACCGGGCGTAGTAACCGGCGGCCACCGCGGCAGCGACGCCGATTACGGCAATGGCCAGCCAATAACCGCGGACGAATTCGCCGGTGCTGAGCAGGACGCGTGTACCCCAGGGGGGTTGTGCATCAATGCTTTCGAACACCTTGCCAAACTGCGGCAGCACAAAGAAGAACATGCAGAGCATGACGATTGACGCAACGACGGTGAGCACGAGGGGATAGGCGAGCACGCCGCGAATGGTGGTTCGCAAGCGGACTTCGTTCTCCAGCAGATCGCGAAGCTTGCGCAAAACGGTGGGAAGTGTGCCGGAGGCTTCCCCCGAGGCGACGGTGGCCGCGAAGACATCGCCGAAACTGCCGGACTGCCGCTGTAAGGCGACGGAGAATGACAGCCCCGCCTGCAGCGACTCCTCCACGCGGATCAGCGAGTTCTTGAGTGGTCCCGGGGGGGACTGATCGGCGATATCCCGAATGGCGACGGCCAGATCGAGCCCGGACTGCAACATGATTGACAGTTCCGTCGTCATCGTCAGCAAATCGGCAAGCGGCACACGTTCACCACGCGTGGTGACTGTGGCCGAGCGGGCGGTGGCTTCTGTCAACCGGACAGGGAACAGTCCATCGCGGCGGAGTTGTCGACGGGCATCCACAAGGGATGCCAGTTCCAGAACCCCCTCGATGAGGGCACCTTCCTTATTGCGGGCCTGATAATCGACGAACATGGTTTTGTTTCACTGCAGAAGTCTTGTCGACGCAGTTCGTTCCTGAAACTGGCCAGCCGGGTCCGCTGGCCGTGGGGGTGTTGGTCGGGACCTGTGGGTTTAGTCGGAGAGAGCCACTCGCATGACTTCGTCGAGAGACGTGATGCCCTGGACGGCCAGCGAGACCCCTTCGTTGAGCAGCGTGGTGCCGCCGTGGACGCGATGCCAGTCGCGGAGTACGTCGACTCCATCGCCGCGACCAATCATGTCGCGCACTTCGCGATTGATCTTGAGCAGTTCATAGACGCCGATTCGTCCGCGGTAGCCGGTTTCGAAGCAGCGGTGGCAGCCTCGTCCGCGACGGAACTGCAGTTCGCGATTGCCGGTGTACTTGAGTGTGTCGAGCAGTTCATCCGGAGCGTAAAAGTTCTCCGCACAGTCGGTGCAGACCTTGCGTACCAGGCGCTGAGCGACGACACCGGCGAGCGCAGCGGCAATTTTGTAGGAGGCGACTCCCATGTCCTCAAGTCGCGTGACGGCGCTGACGCTGTCGTTGGTGTGGAGCGTGCTGAGCACCAGGTGGCCTGTGAGGGCCGCCTGAATGGCGGTTTCGGCGGTTTCGCCATCGCGGATTTCGCCCACCATGATGACGTCGGGATCTTGCCGCAAAATCGCCCGCAGCACTTTGCCGAAGCTGAGCGTGGTGGCCGCGTTGGCGTGGACCTGGTTGATCATTTCCAACTGATATTCAACTGGGTCTTCGACCGTGACGATATTGCGGTGCACACTTTTGACCAGTTCGACCGCCGAATACAGCGTGGTCGTTTTGCCGGAGCCGGTGGGCCCCGTGGTCAACAGCAGGCCGTGCGGGCGGCTGAGGATCTCTTTGAAATCCTTGAGGATATGCGAGGGAAAACCAAGGGCGTGCAGATCGAAAGTGACGTTGGCGCGGTCGAGAACGCGCAGCACGACCTTTTCGCCGAGCACGGTGGGCAGAGTCGAGACACGCAGGTCGATTTCGCGTTTGTCGACGATGACGTGGACACGGCCGTCCTGCGGCAGGCGGTGTTCGGCAATGTCCATGCGGGACATCACCTTGAGGCGTGAGACGATGGGGGGATGGAATTCGCGGCGGGGCCGCAGCACTTCACGCAAGATGCCGTCGACACGGAAGCGGACAGCGGTGTAGCGCGGGCCCGGTTCGATGTGAATATCGCTGGCGTTCTGACGAACCGCCTGGAGGATGAGGTAGTTCACCAGATTGACGATGGGGCTGCCATCGCCGAGAGAGTCGACATCGGCAAGGCCGACATCGAAAGCGTCTTCGCTGAAGGAAATGGCGCCGTGATCCATGTCGGCGGTGACGGAGTCGACTTCGAAGCCGGCTTCGTAGCAGCGCGCCAGATAGGCGTCGA
>JBGSIP010000281.1:0-2144 GCA_041742495.1 Planctomycetaceae bacterium | reverse complement strand
TGCTCCACAGCCTTTCGAAACCGTTTCACAGCGTCTTGAAGCGACTCGTTCTCGCGCAACCGAAGCTTAACCACTCGCCACGTCTCCACAGAGAAAAAATGCTGTATTTGCCGATCGATGCGTCGGCAGCAGTCGCGGGGTCCCCCGCGCCAGATGCGCCCTCGTCCGCGGCGATCTGGCCGACTCAGACACCTGCCCAGAGGAGACAGGCACCAGGCGCCCAACGGCCAGCAGCCAAGGCGGCGCTGTCGAGACGCACGGTGAGCGCATGCCGACAGCGGCGGACCGAAGACAATATCAGATCGGCTGTTTGAATCAAGAGAAACCAGCGGGAGCGGGCGATTCGTCAGGGAGCCGGCCTCGCAGACGACATTCGCATTGACCCCCGGGGCCGAGTTGTCGCATCATCCCGGTCCGGCGAACGGGCTCAGCATGAGGCTGCTGCCTGCCGCATCGCAAATCGCCATAACTCTCATTCTGGCAACGGATTGCCGCCCTATGTCCTACCCCCTGATTGACCTCGTGGAATCGCTGGGCGAGCCGCACGTCCTCGTCGTGGGCGACCTGATTCTGGATCGCTACACGTGGGGCAACGCGGAGCGCATCAGCCAGGAAGCGCCGGTCATGCTGCTGGCAGAAGAACGCCAGGAGGTGCGGCTGGGAGGCGCCGCAAACGTCGCCAACATGCTCCGTGGCCTCGACGCACGGGTTTCCATCGCCGGAGCCATTGGTGCGGACGCCGACGGTGAGGTGCTGCTGGCCGAACTGGCTGCTCGCGGAATTGGCGTGGATGCGGTTCTGAAAGAATCTCAGCGGCCCACCACCGTCAAGGAACGCATCATCGGACATGCCCAGCACCGTCACCCGCATCAGATTCTGCGCATCGACCGGGAGTCTCGTGAGCCGCTGGGCACCACCGCGACCACACAATTGCTCGACCGCGTCCTGCCGCGACTGAATCAGTTTGATGCCATACTGATTTCCGACTATGCAAAGGGAGTCTGCACCGACGAGATCACCCAGCGGATCATTGAGTTCTGCCGCGCGCTGGGCAAGCCGGTCATTGTCGACCCCGCCCCCAAGGTGAACTATCGCCGCTACCTGCGGGCAACCGCCATGACGCCGAATCGGCTGGAGACCCAACTCGCCAGCGGTATCGAAGTGACCAACACCGCCCGCGCGTTGGAAGCAGGCACGCGTCTGGTTCGCGACCTGCAACTCGATCACATCTTTGTGACGCTCGATCGCGATGGGATCGCCGTCGTGCAGGCCAACGGTTCCGCCGAGATTTATCCCACCCGCACGCGGGATGTGTACGACATCACCGGCGCGGGTGACATGGTGCTGGCCACAATTGGCGTGGGAGCGGCGGCTGGCGCGTCAACCGCCGATCTGGCGCGACTGGCCAATGTGGCGGGGGGACTCGAAGTCGAGCAGGTCGGCGTGGTCTGCATCTCCCGCGATGAAATGATTCAGGATCTCTTGCTGCACGGTCGGCATTCCAACCGCGTGGAACAAAAGGTCTGCACACTGCCCGTCCTGCAGCGGCATTTGCGGGCGCGACGCAAGGCGGGTCAAAAGATTGTGCTCACCAACGGCTGTTTCGACGTCATGCACATCGGTCACGCCACGTATCTGCAACAGGCAGCCGCGCTGGGCCAATGCCTCGTGGTGGCGATGAACAGTGACGACAGCGTGCGGACACTGGGAAAAGGGCCCGATCGACCGATCTTCCCGCAGCAGCAACGGGCCGCCATGCTCTCGATGCTCGAAGCGGTCGACTACGTCGTGACATTTGACGAATCGACACCGCATGAGCTGCTGCGAGCCATTCAGCCCGACATTCTCGTCAAGGGGGGCACGTATCGCCCCGAAGAAGTCGTCGGCCGCGAAATTGTCCTCGCCTATGGCGGATCGGTCCGCGTGCTGAGCGAAGTCCCCGGTGTCTCGTCGACAGAAATCCTCCAGCGGTTGCGCGGAGGCGGAGTGGCCAGCGACACCGTACCGCTGCGCAAAGCCGGCTGATGGGGCGACTCCTGCCTGGTCGGGCACGCCTCGACCGGCAAACTGACAAAGGGATTCTCGGGCGATGCATGTCGTGGCGTGGCTGCCAAACTGGATTGGCGATGTGGTGATGGCCACGC
>JBGSIP010000280.1:0-2967 GCA_041742495.1 Planctomycetaceae bacterium | reverse complement strand
TGATGGCCCGTCAGACACTCGGCCGTGGGCAAGTCATCTGGCTGGGTATGGATGCGACATGGCGCTGGCGGTTTCGCACGGGAGACTTGTATCACCATCGCTTCTGGGGCCAGATGAGTCGTTATGCCGCCAGTTTTCGCGCGGCCTCCGTCAGTGGTTCGGTTCGGTTTGGCGCTGAACGCGCCGCGATTGAGCAGGGCGAAGACCTGGTGCTGCGGGCCCAATGGACCGTTGACTCCCGCCCGACTGGTGCCACCTGGTTGCCCGCCGTGGAAGTGTTTCGGCAGGAGGCGGGGGGAGAGATTCTGGCCAATCGAGTGGAAATGGCTGTGGAACAGACCCGCCTCAGCGAAACTGTGGCGCGCATCTCGCGGCTGCCAGCGGGAGAATATCGACTTCGACTCGCGGTACCCCCCGAAGCTCCGCGTCTGGAAAGTGCCGCTCCGGAATTGCTGGCCACTGTGCATTCGCCACAAACCGGCGAGCTGGCGGAGGTCTCCGCCAATGTCGAGTTGTTGCAACAACTGGCGGCCGCGTCGGGCGGAAAGCTGTTGTATCCGCATCAGTTGAGCGAACTCGCCGAGCTGATTCCCGATCTGGCGAACAGCGACCGGATTGAGCAGGAACGCCCGCTGTGGGATCATTGGTTGGTCATGGTGTCGTTTGCGGTGTTGCTGTTTGGAGAGTGGGTCACGCGAAAAGTGAATGGTCTGCCGTAACCGTCATCACGGTCCGTCCAAACAACTTGCACGTAGCCGGTAGGTCAGGCTGTGCCTGACGAGGAACGA
This sequence comes from Planctomycetaceae bacterium, assembly GCA_041742495.1. Classification (GTDB taxonomy): domain Bacteria; phylum Planctomycetota; class Planctomycetia; order Planctomycetales; family Planctomycetaceae; genus JBGSIP01. The sequence continues at coordinate 2,179 of JBGSIP010000280.1, read as the reverse complement.
GGTATCACGCTGACATCGGTGGCTCGGTGACGCTGGCGTCAGGCACAGCCTGACCTACGGCCTGGCAGAGATGGATGGACGCGTGGTTTGCGGCAACGTGAGCAGGGAAAATCTCACTCAGTTCTCAAGGGAAACGAGACCATGGTCAGCACCAGTGGGCAGGCGACTGTGAATGCACATTCCGACAGCGCGTGCCCCACCAGTTCCGACCGCGCCTCAGGCGATGAACGACAGTCCGTGTGGCAGGCGTTGCCGGCGCCACTGCGGGCCACACTGCAGCAGACCGCCAGCAGTCTGTTTCGTACGCGATTGTTGACTCGCCTGGGTCAATTTGGCGCGTGGGTGGGATTGGCTGCGGCGGTGGTGCTCGCGGCGGATGTGCTGCTGGTGTTGCCGGGAAGTCTACGCACGCTGGCGCTGTTGGGCGTTGTCGCACTGGCGGGTTGGCGCGGCTGGCTCCTATGGCGGGCCGTGCGACGGGGACGCATCTCCCCGGAAGCGGCGGCGGCAGTTCTTGATCGCCGGCGTCCCGACTTGACGGAATCTCTCTCGGCGAGCGTCGATCTGGCTCGGCGGTCGCACGGAGCCTCCGCACTGATGGTGCAGTCGGTGCAGCACCGCACGGAACAAAAGCTCGACACGCTGGACCTCCCGACCGACATTCCCGCCCAACACGCCACCACCTGGGGGTTGTGTGGTGCAATGGTCAGCCTGTTGTTGCTGCTGCCGCTGCTGATTCCCGGTACCCCGTATGGACTATTGTGGCAGCGACTGCTCACTCCGTGGGTCGATCTCCCCACGGCGGGTCTGCATGGACTGACTATCAGCCCGGGCACCACGACGCTCGTGCGAGGGAGTCATCTGGACGTGACGTTAACTTCAGCCACCCGCTTGCCATCGGAGGTTGTGCTGGCCTGGAAATGGGCCGATGGCAAACGCTGGTCGCGCGAGATGCGGCCGGTGGACATCGTCGCAGCCGACGCCGCCGCGGTGGATCCGGCGAACAAAGTGGTGCCTTCGACTGCCGATGCCGGTCGTGACACGCGCACCGCCCGTTTGCGCGAAGTGGTTGCGCCATTGCAATATCGCGTGGAATGGGGGCGGCAGCATTCGCCGTGGTTTTTCGCCGCTGTGGTCGATCCCCCTCGGCTGGCGGAATTCACACTCGAAGTCACCCCCCCTGCTTATTCCGGTCTGCCGGCCACGCTGCATCAGGCGGCGACGGGTGATGTGCAACTCTTTGAGAACAGCCAGTTGAAACTGGAGCTGGCGTTTGACAAGCCAACGCGGAATGTCCGTGTGGAATGGTGGCCAAACGGTCCCCAGGACGACGACAGCGCGGCGTGGTCTGTCGCTCCGGCTGGGACCGAAGCCCGTTTCACAGGGCACGCCGTGCTCACGACTGACCAGACACCACTCGGGCCGGAATTCACCGGTCTGGAAGTGGGCTGGGAGGATGTGTCCGGGCTGGCTGTACGCGAACGGCTGCCCGTGAATATTGTCGTCCGCCGCGATGCTCCGCCAACAGTCGCGGTGTTGTTGTCACAGGAAGCGATCAAGGTGCCACCCGGTTCGCGCGTGCCGATTCCGATTGAAGCCCGCGATGATCTGGGGGTCTCCGCGGTGCAGTTGCACGTGCAGCGATCGGTCCGGGGGGTCTCCAATCTCGTCACCATGTGGCCGCCAGAGCAATTGGGCGGGTTGGAGATCACTGGCGAACTGCAACTTGATCTGTCGCAGTTCGAGGTGGCCGCGGGTGACCAGTTGATCTGTCTGGTCCGCGTGACTGACAATCGCGCGGCGCCCGGCCCGCAGGAGGTGTGGTCGCGGCCGATCGTGATTGGCGTCAGTGATCAGGCGGCGGATCTGCGGGAGCAGTTGTGGCAACAGAACAACGAGGAACTGCAGCAACGGGTCGCCGAATTGCGGCAACAGGTCCAGCAATTGCGAGAGCAATTGCTGGCACCAGCCGCAGCGGACAACAACGACGGCCCCATGCCGAACGAGCCGGCGGCCGCCGCGCTGTCTCGCGAGACCGTCGATCGCGCGGATGCACTGTCGGATGAACTGGCTGCCCATCCGTTGATGCAGGACTTGTCCCGCCGGATGGCGCAACTGCGCGACGAAGAACTTTCGAACGCGGCAGGTGAAATTCGCGCGGCAGAAAAAGCCGCGGCGA
>JBGSIP010000279.1:0-3363 GCA_041742495.1 Planctomycetaceae bacterium | reverse complement strand
AGAAAGAGAACACCGAGAAAGAGAACACCGAGAAAGAGAACACCGAGAAAGAGAACACCGAGAAAGAGAACACCGAGAAAGAGAACACCGAGAAAGAGAACACCGAGAAAGAGAACACTGTCGATCCGGCGGTCGCCGAGGAACTGGCGGCGCTCAAAAAACTCGCTGGCCAAGACCAACTGGCGGCGTTTGAAGAACGTTTTGCGGCTGCCATCGCCCAGCATCCCGCTCATCGCGAACTGCTGGTGGCCCGTTTGCATCGCCTGGACAATGACGAAGAACTGCGGGCGCAACACCTCGTGGACATTGTGGCGGCCGCCAATGCCGTCCTGGTCACGCTGGACGAATCGGCCATCGCGGCACACTTTGGCCGTCGGATGGTGGACAAGTCCGAAACCGCCCAGCAACAGCACAAGGAACTGGAGGCCCAGAAGAAAGTTCTCATCGATGCCTTGCATCGTCGCACGCGGGCGTTGCAGTTTTTGTTGTCGCCCGACGTCGAGCAGCCTCCGTTCACCGGCAATCGGGACGACATTGCCGCTCAACTTGCCTCGTCGTACGACCAACTGGCCGCATGGGTCGATCTGGACACAGAACCTTACTGGTATCTCGTGGCACGCAAGCACCGGCTGGCCAAAGAGTTTGGGCAGGCCCTGCAACTGGTCAACAAGCACTGGAAGGCAGGCAGCCCCGATCGCAAGTTGACGGAAAAGCGAGCCGAACTGATGGGCGAACTGGGCTGGACCACGCTGTCCGCGTGGGAGCGAGCCCGACTGGCGACCCGGTTTGCACCGCCAGAAGCCAAGCCCTGATCGAGCTGTGTCCGGCCGCAGCGATGACAGCCGACTCAGCGAACCCTTGCAAGCGAACCCCCGCGAAAGAACGCTGATTAACGAACACAGGCTCTGGACCTTGCGAGGAAGGTCCAGAGCCTGTGGCAGTTTCGGAGCTGTTGCAAACTCAAAAAAGGTGGCGGCCGGATTTGAACCGGCGAAATAACGGATTTGCAATCCGTCGCCTTAGGCCACTTGGCTACGCCACCATGCTTCACCGTCGCCGGTCGTTCCAACTCTCCCGGGTCAGTTGCCGGAACAATCAGAACCTCCCTGCGAGCGACAAGAACAACTATCGGACTCCCGGGGAGGTCGGGTTGAGCCAATTCGATCGATCGTAGGGAGGAGTCCACCCCTACAATCGTTAAAGTTTGTCTCTTCCTCCCGCGTTGCGTAGTCTATGTTGACGTCTGGACTGTTTCAACCGGAACGCCTCACACGGCGCAGATCGCCCTCAAGTTCTCCCTCCAGCAGCTTCCCCCGGCAGCGAGCGGCCAACAGTGGAGAACCAATCCGGCACCTGCCAGAATAGAAATTCCTGGCGACGGGTCGGATATGACACGCGGCAGCGGCGTGCGGTTCGATCAATCGGCTCATGTGCGCCGCCACGGCGGTTCCCGGCTTCGCCAGCCGGTCCGCGCCCTTTTTTCTTTCGAGTACCGAATGCCATGAAGAAGTGCAGTGTGTGTACCAAGCCGTCGCTGCATCACGTGACTGTGATTCAGGACGACGGCTATACCGAGCTTCATTTTTGCGACGGGCACTTTGAGGAGTACATGTCCGGCACCAAGGGGGATTCCGGCTCCAACGCCGATGCGCTGGCCTACGAGGGCGAAGTCGAAGCCGACACGGAGACCGAAGCTACGACACTCTCGTGTCCCAACTGCGGGATTTCCTACCAGGAATTTCGGCAGAAAGGGCGATTTGGCTGCCCGCATGACTACGAAGTGTTCCGACCCCGGCTGCTGGCGCTGTTGGACAACATTCACAACGACACGGAACACCACGGCAAAATCCCCGAGCACGCCGCGACATCGAGTGCTCATCAACGGGAAGTGATCGAACTGCGCCGTGCCCTGGCGGCCGCGATTGAAGCCGAGAAGTACGAAGAAGCGGTCCAGCTCCGCGATCGCATTCAGCGGCTCGAATCCCGGCTGCCGGATCCCTCGGCATAGTGGTGATCCGCGCGCTGCTGGCTGCGGCCAACCGATACTGAAAAGCGGTCCCGCACGACCGATCGACGTCGGTTGCACCTCACCGGAAAACAAAACAGCCCCGGCCGTTGACGACCGAGGCTGTGGGATGATCTGAATGGCAGACAAACCGGCCACTAAGCGAGGGCTGAGCAGTCCCTTGAACGACTGACCATCTCGCAGCCCTCTGCAGGGATTACTCTTCGCGCAGGTCGCGAATCGAAACTTCGCGGTCGGTCATCCGGGACTCCTGCACAATGGCGGTTTCCCAATCGATGGCTTCCCGGCCGGGGCGATGTCCCAGTTGTTCCTGCAACCGCTGAGCTTCCACGGAAAAGCGGGTGAACGGGAGGGCTTCGAGTCGTTCAATCGGGATCGACTTGCCCGAGAGTTCGCACACGCCGTATCGCCCGTCGCGGAATTTGGACAGCGCCATTTCGATCTCGTGGAGTTCGTCACTCTCCAGTGCCGCCATCCGAGTGTCGAGATCGCTGGCGGTGTTGTATGTTGCCGCGTCGGCGACATCACCGTGACCCGCCTCGTCGGCCGGTTCCAGCCCTCGCAACAGCCGCATACGCAGCTCGTCCCGCCGCTCAGCCAGCCCTCTCCGCAAACGCTCCAGACGCTCCTGACGAGTCAACCGCGGCATGACGTGACCTCGTGGGTTCTCAAGGCGGGGCGGCGGAGTTGACGCCGGTTCCGCAGGTGGCAATCGACAACTGACTGCGGCATTGTGTCGCCGCGGACGGCTGTGAAGTCAAGCCGCCGCCCCTGTTGTTCGGACGAATCAGCGAACTTTTCTCATTCCATTGCCGGCCCAACCCCCGCGCTTGCCAGCCTCTTCCGGCCACATAATCTTCGCTGGGGCCCACTTCTGTGCAATATTTGTATCAGTTTCCGCCAATGAGAATTTGCGTGCTCTGAGCCGGCTTTGCAAACTCCGCGATTGACATTCGTGTTTCGTGATTCATCATATCTCCAGTATTGGATTTGATCGACTCGACCGGCCGAGATGGCTGTCGCAGCGGCGATTGGTGCTTGGGCAACTTCAGTGAGGAGACATCGCAACAGTCTGAGCTGATTGATCAGAATTGATCGAATGCTGGCACTGATTGTGGTGTAGAAGATTGGAAACAGTCATTTCCGTCGTTCCCGCCTGACTTGTCCGAGTCGCTGGCCACGGCTGTCCGGGAGATGGATTGACCCGCTGGCTGCGCCGGGGTGCTGCCCCGACGTGACTACGGCTGGTCAGACGATTTTTTGTGGTTCGCGACTAACAGCGCACTTGGCCGTTATTTGTTTTGCAGCCGGCGAAATCAGCAGGGCTTCCTCACCGG
>JBGSIP010000278.1:0-2296 GCA_041742495.1 Planctomycetaceae bacterium | reverse complement strand
CTTCCTGATGGCGGTCCACGACCGGGTCCAGTCGATTTCGGAGAAGCTGCAGTGCGATGTGCTGTTTCTGCGCGTGCCCGCCCGCCGCGAGCAGACGACTCCCTACCAACTCTGTCTGCCGCGCCGCGGTCGCTATACCTTCGGCCCGATCGAAGTGACGTCCCGCTTTCCGCTGGGGCTGGTCGAGCGCGGCTACCTGTTTGACGAACCGACGGAGGTACTGGTTTATCCCACGGTAGGCGTGCTGGCTCCGGGATGGAAAATGGAACTGCGGGATGCCGAGTCCTCCGCGCACAGTCTCAAATATCGCGCGGGAAACCTGAACGACGAGTTCCATCACATTCGCGAATACCGCCGCGGCGACGACACCCGTTCGATTCACTGGAAGACATCAGCTCGGCGGGACGAACTGATGGTGCGGGAGTTCCGTCAGGATCGTGACCGTCCGCTCATTCTGGGCATTGACCTGTGGAGCAACTTGCCCGCCGGAGAATTTGATCCGCGGGTCGAACTGGCCTGTTCGCTCGCGACTACCATCGGCTTTGAACAGACGCGCGCCGCCGGAGAAAGCGGCCTGCGCGTCATCCTGGAAGCGCGCGAATCGCAAGTCTGGGGCAGCGTGGGCTCCTCTCCGTCACTGGAGACCCTGCTGGACATGCTCGCGGTGGTCGAACCGACGGCCACTGATCGGACCGCGGCCATGGTCGGTTCGGTCATGAACTCCGTGCAGCCCAGCGTGCGGGTGGTCATTGTGTCCACCCGGCCCGCAGCGCAGCGGGTGTACCGCGAGGCCATTCAAGAAGCGTCGGTTTCCGGGCGGCCGGACCGCATGGGGGCGTGGCAGATCATCGAGGCCGACCCGGCCAAGGCGCAGGAGATCCTGCATGTCCCTTCCACGCCGCAATTTGCTTCGATGGCGTGACCCCGCGGCCATATTGTTCTGAAACCAGCCGGCAGTTGACGGGCAGGAATTCTCGGCATGAATCAGCTACTGAAACTTTTCGGCGGCAGCTTTCTGTTGCTCACGGCAGTTTCCACGATCACCCTTGCCGGCGCCGAAGGGGGGTTCTATCCCCACGTGCTCACCCTGGGGGTGGCCGTCTTTGCCCTGGCCTATATCGACCAGGATGAAGGCCGCGGACTCCCCGAGGATCTGGCCGCCTGGCTGGGTCTGGCCGCCTTGCTGTTTGCTGTCTTTGAATGGGCGGTCGGCACGATCGAGGCCCGGATCATCTCGCTGGCACACGTCGTGAGTCACCTGCTGGCGGTGGTCCTCCTGCTGAAAAAGACCCCGACGTACTACTGGTGGATCTGCGCGCTGTGCACTATGCAGATGGCGCTGGCGTCGACGCTGATTGACTCCAACGACTCGTGGTTTGGCCTGAGCTGCCTTGGCTACCTGTGCGTCGCCTTGTGGACGCTGTCCCTGTTTTCCGTCTATCGCACGGTTAGCCGCCTGAAACGGGTCAATCGACGCCCGGTCCAGGACGAATTCCAGTCGCAGGTGGCCACTGTGCTGCCGTGGGAATATCAGAGTGCCCGCGGCCGCGGCAGCATCCAGACCGACGCCGGTTCGCGCGGATTTGTCGGACGCTTTGTGGCCGGTGTCGCCGTGCTGTCTGTGATGTCGATTGCTGTGGCAGCTGGCTTCTTTGCGTTCATTCCCCGGCTCTCGCTGGCCGGGTTTTCACTCCCCAGCGATCCCGATCTGGAAGGCATTACTCCAGAGGTTGGTTTTACAGAACGCGTGCGGCTGGGCGAAATCGCGTCCATCATGGAGAGTTCCAAACTCGCCTTCGTGGTCACCAGTCTCGATCTCGACACACAGCAACCTGTGCCCGTGGAACGCGTCTTTTCCAAAGCGGGCTATGCGGCACCCTTGTTTCGCGGGTCGACGATGGAGATTTATCGCGACCGAACCTGGGAGGCGGCAGGAATCACGGGCAGCGAAGTCGGAGCGCCCGGCCCTCCGAGCCTCACTCAACGAGGATACACCCGCCTCGATATCGCCCTGGAGGATCTCGGCTCGCGTGTCCTGCCGTCGGTGCCCAATGGACGGTCGTCGGTCGTGGACGATCAAGAGCGTCGTCTGATGACCGACCTCAACACCAGAACGGTCATCGTCAAGACAGATAACAAGACCGCGGGCAGGACCCGCTACCAGTTGTTTTTTCCACCCGTCACCGGCGACACCAAGCGGCCCACGATCCCCGTGGCCGCCGAAGAACATCGCCGCCTCATGAACACGGGCTACATTGGCCGCGGGTGTCTGCGTCCACCGGAAGGGTTTTCGCGC
>JBGSIP010000277.1:0-2207 GCA_041742495.1 Planctomycetaceae bacterium | reverse complement strand
GGCCGTGACAGAGGGAGCAGCAGGCACGGCCAAAGGGGCCGCAGACAATGGAACCGTCGACATACCGGGTTCCGCGGCGGAGAGCAGCGGAACCGGAGCAGACCCGAGGGAATCCACGTGAACGAAACGGGGTCCGCCGGCACGATCGCCGGCCGCAGTGGGATCGGGCAACTGCCACGTCGCGACCGGGGCGGCGTCGGGGAAGGCAGGGAATGAGGGTTGCTGGGCGCACGCGCTGGCGGTCAGCCCGAGGCCGATCAACGCCGCGAGAGCGGTGGCAAACAACTGACGCTTCACTGCGACCTCCTCCGTCGCGCGAATCTGTCAGCGCAAGTCGTCGGGACAATCTGCCGAATGTCCCGAGCGGGCAGCCCTGGGGGGGGAGCCTGAAGCGCCAAGTCCTGGTGGGGGAGGCCCGACCTCACAGGCCGAGCACAATAGACGTTTCATGCGGCCGGGGGATAGGCCGGACAATGCCGGCGCAACCAGCCAATGATCGCGTCGATCGAACTATCGACTTCCAACCGCCCCCGCGTGATACAGGCCGGCAGGAAACACCGCTCGAGAGCCGAGAACCCGCCCGTTGCATAGTTTACAACTGTCATGACAATGATTCGGCCTGCAACGATTGAACCCGACGATCATTGGGGGATGCACTTGGACGGTCCGGCAGAGCGGAACGATCACAGCTGGTAGCGCGAATAGTCGGCGGGGGGAGGCCTTCTGCCAGCGCAGCCAAGGAGTTTCAGGAAGCGAAGAGGATTTCTCATGGCAGTTCGCCGCTCGTTTCGTACGCTGTGGACTTCCTCGTATCTCGTCACGTGGCTGTTGTCCGACGGCGGGGTGCTTGCCGGCGTGACGAAAGCTGCGGACCGTTGTCGTTCCTGCATCCGCGCGTCAACCGCTGGTCGTTGCCGTTCTCCCGAGAGGTCACCGTGGACATCCTGACAATCAGCTCGTTTGTGGCGTTCACTGCCATCGTCGGTTTTCTCACGTGGCTCATCACCCGGAAGGACAACCTCGATTCCAATACGGGATATTTCCTGGCGGGTCGTTCGCTGACCTTTCCGCTGATCGCGGGCTCGCTGTTGCTCACCAACCTCTCGACCGAGCAGTTGGTGGGACTCAACGGCGACGCATTCAAATTCGGCCTGTGCGTCATGGTGTGGGAAGTCGTGGCAGTCATTGCTCTGGTGCTTATGGCGTGGTTCTTCCTGCCACGGTTCCTTAAGAGCGGCGTGGCGACGGTGCCGGAATACCTTCAGATTCGGTTTGACGCGCAGACCCAACTGATTGCCAACATCATCTTCCTGCTCTTTTATGTTGGTCTGTTGCTGCCGATGATTCTCTACACCGGTGCCGTCGGGCTGATGAACATTCTCGATGTGACTGTGCTGTTCACGTCGGCCGAGGCCAAGGACGCGATTCAGGCCGCGGTCGGTCAACCTGACAACGAAACACTCGTCGCCGCAGCCACAGCCGCTCAGGCGGCGGCCCGCCAGACCACATTGATTGCCACTATCTGGGCAGTCGGGATCATCGGCTCGATCTATGCCATCTTTGGCGGGCTTCGCTCGGTGGCGGTTTCCGACACACTCAATGGCCTCGGTCTGCTCGTGGGGGGCTTCCTGATCACGGGCTATGCCTTGGCGGCCATCGGCGGTGGAGAAGGCATGCTGGCGGGTGCCGAGAAGCTGTATGACACCCAGCGGGAGCGGTTCAACTCGGTGGGGTCACTCAACACCAACGTGCCGTTCGGGACCATTTTCTCCGGCATCTTCCTGCTGAACCTGTTCTATTGGACGACGAATCAACAGATCATTCAGCGGACGTTCGCCGCGAGCACGCTGGCCGAAGGGCAAAAGGGGGTGTTGCTGTGCGGGGCCCTGAAGCTGTTGGGACCGTTGTATCTGGTGCTGCCCGGCATGCTGGCATACGCATTGTTTGCTGGCCAAAACGTTGACGCGACCGATGCTTACGGCAAGCTCGTCAACCGAGTGCTGCCCCCTTATCTCACGGGCTTCTTTGCGGCCGTGATGATGGGGGCCATCCTCTCCAGCTTCAATTCCGCGCTCAACAGCTCATGCACGCTCTTCAGTCTGGGCATTTACAAGAATCTGCTGCAGCCCTCAGCCAGTGACCGCACCGTTGTGCGGTCTGGTGTTGTCTTTGGGGTCCTCATTGCCGTGCTGTCGATGCTGGCCGCG
>JBGSIP010000276.1:0-3128 GCA_041742495.1 Planctomycetaceae bacterium | reverse complement strand
GTCGAGGGGCTGGCGAGCGAACTGGCGGGGACGGACGCGTACGGCTCAGTCGGCGCTGTCGTCGGAGCGACCTACCCGGCGGAGATGGAACATCTCCGCCGGATGATGCCGCACGTCCCGTTCCTGGTGCCCGGCTATGGCGCACAAGGGGGGACTTCGGCTGACACCGCCAGTGCGTTCGCCGCGGATGGACTGGGCGCGCTGGTCAACAGTTCGCGGGGGATCATCTTTGCCTATCAACACGAGCCTTATGTCAACCGGTTTGCTCCGGAGCATTGGGAACGTTCGGTCGAAGCGGCGACGCGCGACATGATCGCCGATCTGGCCGAACACACTCCCGCGCGGGCATTGGCTCGCCGGTAGATGTGGCTGCCACAGCGTGATGCGAACATCAAATCCGTTGGGTGCCTCCCAACGTGAACCTGACGACGCATGACGCTTAAAGTGAGACCGACCACTACCCTCGCTCGAATCTTCGCCGCGTCACAAGGCGCCGAGTTCCGCGTTCAGAAGCTGGTCTAGCGCTGCAGGAAAAAAGCAATGTTCACACGGGAGTTGCGACAATTCGATCAGTTACTGGTCTATTTGACCAAGCTGCTGGCGGACCTGCCGGAAGAGGATCTCAAGCTGCAACCGGTTCCCAAGGTGAACACGCCCTACTGGATTCTGGGGCACCTGTGTACCGCCAATGATTTTACGCTCAAGCGGTTGGGGCAACCTCCGATTGCACCGGAGGACTGGGGGCTGATGTTTGGTCCGGGCTCGCGCCCACGGGCCGACCTGGAGGCTGCGCCCACGCGGGCAGAAATCTGGGATGTCTTCAATCGGGGGCATGCCCTCATCAAGGCCGCTGCCAGCCAACCCGATGCCGCAGCGATGGACCGCCCGCATGGCATCATGTTTTTTGAGAACACGCCGCTGGCCACCACGGGTGATCTGGTGTCGACCATGCTGACGACGCACTTCGCCGGGCATCTGGGCCAGCTTTCCGCCTGGCGACGGTTTCGAGGCCTCAAGGGGGTTCGTTAGCGACCACCGTCGATTCAGCAGACCAGTGAGCGACGGGAATTGTTCGGTTCACGTAGTGACCCCCGGATATCGCTCGGATGTGTCAGTCAGGATGTAGCCAGTGTGAAATCGACTGCCGGCATCGCGCGGCCCCCGCTGCGCGGCTGCCGTGCGGGGACTGACAGAATCTCGAAAACTGACGGCCGACTTACGGGCTGGATCTAGGGATTTTTGTAGCCCGGTTCAGTATGGTGGGAACGTATTCACCATGCTTGATTGATCCGGGCCCTCCTTGAGCAGTGGTGCTGCTCGGGCAGAATGAAAGCGATCCATGCTGGAGACAGTCGCGATGGGATGCCCACACCTGCTGGCGAGTTGGGGCACGGCACCGCTGGTGCTGGCCACCCTCACAGCGGCCGATCAGTGGGCACTGTTTTCGCTGGCGGTCGGCGTGGCGATTGTGCTGCTGTTCATCACTCGGCTGCACGTGGGAGCGTTCCTGGCGCTGATCTCCGCGGCGCTGGTCGTCAGCATGATGTCGGACGGCAACTGGGACACCAAAGCGACCCGCGTCGCAGAGTCGTTTGGCGTCAAGGCGGGGGGCTTGACCATTCTGATCGCCTCCGCCGCCATCATTGGCAAAACGATGATGGACAGCGGAGCCGCCGAACGGATTGTGATTGCTCTGTTGCGCGGGTTTGGCGAGCGCCGAGCGCCGTATGCCATGATGACCAGCGGCTTCGTGCTGTCGATTCCCGTGTTTTTTGACACGGTGTTCTATCTGCTTGTGCCGCTGGCGCGTTCGATGCACCAGAAGACTGGCAAAGACTATCTGTTTTATATCCTCGCCATTGCCGCTGGCGGGGTGGTGACACACACCATGGTGCCGCCGACACCCGGCCCACTGATGGTGGCCGAACAATTGAATGTCAGCATTGTCACCATGATGCTGATGGGGACCGTGGTGGGTTTGCCGGTATCGCTGCTGGGCATGCTGTATTGTGCGTATCTGCAGCGGATGATGCCGATCCCGATGAGAATTGCCGACGAGGACCAGTTGCCGGGTGCTCCTGAAGAACTCGACGAGATTGACAACAAACTGCCGGACGGTCGGCCGCTGCCACCTTTGGTTGTCGCCTGGCTGCCCATTCTGGTCCCCCTGACACTGATGGCAGGCGGTCAGATGGTGAGCACCGCCGTGCAATCGGCGGTCAAATCTGAACGTGCGGCCTGGGTCGCTACGGCAGTTGCTGGTACGGAATTCACGCCGAGCGACTCACTGCAGCGACTGGTCGATCTCAACCGGTACGTCCTGTTCGCCTGCGACAAAAACGTGGCAATGTTGCTCGCCGCGGCGATTTCCATGCTGGTTTACTATCGCCAGCGGAAACCAACCGGAGAGCAGTTCTCCCACAGCATCGAAGCCTCGCTGCTGAGCGGGGGACTGGTCATTCTCATCACCGCGGCCGGGGGTGCGTTTGGGGATATGCTCAAGCTGGCGAATGTCGGCGTCGCCATTCAGCATCTGTTTGGGGACTCGGACTCGGCGTACATGCTGCTCGTGATCGCGTTTACGGTTGCATCCCTGCTGAAAATCGCTCAGGGGTCAAGCACCGTCGCCATGACGACCACCGTGGGCATGGTGGGCGCGATGCTGCCTGTCGACGCACCGCTGGCGTTCCATCCGGTGTACCTGTGCCTGTCGATTGGCTTTGGTTCGCTGGTGGGCTCGTGGATGAATGACAGCGGGTATTGGATTTTCACCCGCATGGGGGGACTGACAGAAACGGAGTCTCTGAAAACGTGGACCACACTGCTCGCGATGATGGGCGTGCTGGGATTCATCTTCACGTATGCCCTGGCCACGCTGATCCCGGCCCCGCGGGCTCCGGACACGACCACCAAGGCCAGCACGGCAGCCGCCTGGAACTGCGTCACTCCACGGGATTCACAGGCCTGACGGGGTCCTGTTGATCCACGGCTGTCGCTGTGCGGTGCCACCGAAAGTCTTCGCTCCAAAATTCTATCAGACAATGATGTGAGACGACGATGGCAGGCAGAAGCCAACTTTTGTACGCGATGACCTTGTTGGTCTGTGTGATCCTCTCTCTCGCTCCCGC
>JBGSIP010000275.1:0-8275 GCA_041742495.1 Planctomycetaceae bacterium | reverse complement strand
ACGCACGCACTCCGCCGGAAGTCGCCTCTTGGCAGCGTCTTAGGGCAAGAGTCGATGGCACCCTCGCGGCGGAACTTCGGCTGGCGAGGCTGAGCTGCCCCGGCTGACTGCAGAGCATAGGTCGGTAGAATTCCCAGTTTGGCCGCAGAAAACGTCCGCAGAAAACTTAAGTGCTGCCTGCGGTCCTGATTCAACGATCCTCAACGATCCTCAACGATCCTCAACGATTTGAAGTCGCATGCCGAACGTGCTGGAACAGATTGTGGCCGACAAGCGAATCGAAGTCGCCGCGGCCCGTCACGCGCAGCCCCTGGCGGAAGTGGTGGCACGCTGCCGCGATCTCCCCCCCACCCGAGATTTTCTTGGGGCGCTCCGCAATGCGCCGGGCATCGGCATCATCGCGGAACTCAAGCGGGCGTCTCCGTCGGCCGGCTGTATTCAGGCCACTGCCGATCCCGTGACGGTGGCGCAGTGCTATGCCGCCGCCGGTGCCAACTGCATCAGCGTGTTGACCGACCACAAGTATTTTCAGGGGAGTCTCGCCGATCTCGCCGCGGTGCGGGCGGCGGTGTCGATTCCGCTCCTGAGAAAAGACTTCATTCTCGACGAATATCAGTTGTACGAGGCACGGGCGGCCGGGGCCGATTGTGTCCTGCTGATTGCCGAATGCCTGCCGCAACCGGACCTGGAGCACCTGTTCCACCGGGCCGGAGAATTGGGGTTGGCGGTGCTGATTGAGATTTATGAGCCCGACAATCTCGACCGAGTCCTGACTCTCAATCCGCCGCTGCTGGGCGTGAACAACCGCAATCTGAAGACGATGGTGATCGATCTGGAGCACTCGCTGCGACTGCGGCCACGCGTTCCTGCGACCACGTTGTTTGTCAGTGAAAGCGGCATTCAGCAGACGGCCCAGATCTGCGAACTCAAACGTCGTGGCGTGAACGCCGTGCTGGTCGGTGAAACGCTCATGAAATGTGGAGATCCCGAGCGCACGTTGCGCGATTGGATCGCCGCCGCGCAGGCGATTGTTTGACATCCAAAGTCCCTGACCACACCCGCGGGAGTTTCGTCTGATCTGTCTTGTCGGCTTTGTCTTGCCTCTTTTGACCTGGAATGGCTGTTCTCGCGATGTCTGTCGAAACCGTTGAGCATGTGCTGGTCGTTCCGACGCTGCTGTTCCATCAACTGGGCCACTTTCAGGGCTTCTCGCCCGCTCTGGAACGCTATCTGTCGGTCCTGCTCTCGCCCGACTACACCTCGTACCGTCCGCGGCCCGAGATGGAAGCCGATCCGAGCTTCAAGCAACTGATCCCGTACTGCATCTTCACGTGTCAGGGTCAGGTGTTTTACTACCGGCGCGGAGGAGGGCAGGGAGAAGCCCGACTGCGGAAAAAACGCTCGATCGGCGTCGGCGGTCATATCTCCACCGTGGATGGTACGGTCGCCACGACGGCCTACCGGGCCGGGATGCAACGCGAGCTGGAAGAAGAGGTCGAGATTGGCTCGACATATCACGAAACGTGCCTGGGACTGATCAACGACGACGAAACCGAAGTCGGCAAGGTCCACTTGGGAGTTGTTCACAAATTTGAGTTGATTCTCCCGAAAGTTTCTCCGCGGGAAGCGTCGATGATGGAATCGGGTTTCGCTTCGCCGGAGGTTCTTCAGGCGGAACGGGACGACTTTGAAACTTGGTCGCAGATTTGCCTGGACCACCTGTTTTAACGTCACAACCGTAGAAGTCTCGCCGGCAAGGACGCCGGCATCGCTGACCGAACTGTCCAACCGCTCGATGATCCCAATCACGTTGCAGTCGCTGCATCTGGTGAATTTTGGGTTCCGAGCTGCCCACGGAAGGGACTGGCTATGTTGTCGCGCCGTCAATTTGCCTGGACCGCCGCGACCGCCCCGCTGGCACTGGCCGCGACCACTTCCACAGCGTTTGCGCAAATCGGTCCCGCACATGTCGGCCAGCCCGGCGAGCTGTCGGAAGAGCAACTGGGCAACCTGTTGGCCGCGATGGGGCTCAAGCCCACCAAAGTCGATCGACGCTTCGATTTCGACTTCAAAGCGATCATTGATGGCGAAGAGTGGGTGCTGTCGATGTCCACGGTGCTGAGCCTCGACGGGGGCACGGTGTGGGTCATGGCCTGGTTGAACTACCTGCCTGAATCGGCCACCGATGTGCCCCGCACGGCGCTCTTACGGCTGCTGGCGCGCAACGATCAGATGGGCAATGGCAAGTTCTTTGCCTACGTTGGCTCGAATCGCCGTTTCGTCCTGCAGCGGGTGATTCCCAACGAACAACTCTCGACCGATGCCTTTCGCGAAGTATTGAAAGACCTCGGCAAAACGGTCGCGGAAACGCATCCCGACTGGGCCGTGGAAAACTGGGCCATGAGCGAGGCAGCGGCCACCAATCCTGCCGCCGCGTCAAACGCCAGCAGCAAACAATAGGCGCGCAATCATCCCGCGAGACCGCGTGGGCGCTGACAATTTGAGATCGTTCCCTCCCTGTCCCACCCCGACGAAGGTGCACAGTGAGAATTGTCCTGGGGGGGGACGATGAGTGACGGGCGTTGGCTGCAAAGCGAACGCCCGTCCTGTTTTAATCGCCACACCTCTTAGCTCCCCACACGACATTTGAGTGCGGTGGATTGCGGTGTGAGATGGATTTGTTGTGCGGTGAACGCACGAGGCGGTTTGGCTCCGGCTGGCGAACTTCAAACCCACGTCATCACCTGCGAGACGCTGGCATGCTGCCGTGTTGCCGCGGCTACTTCTTACCGGTCAGAAACGGAATCGCCTTCAGCACGTCCAGTTGCACACCGAACGTGACGTTGTTGAACCGGCTGCCATCGTTGTAAGGGCTGTTGTCCGGGAGCTTTGATCGCTCGAAGCTGGCCCCGATTTTGAGCACGTCATTGTCGTAGCCCAAACCCGCGCCCGAGAAGATCCCTTGCGGGGCAATGATCTTGAAGGACAATCCGCCGGCTTTGGGGACGGGAATGTCCACTCCGGAGATTTTCTCGAGGAACATCGTCCGGGTGCTGCTGCCAGACAGAATGCCCGCCAGCGTTCCCCCCGCGATCACCACGGCTCCAGAAATCACCAGTGTCTTTTGACCCGTCCCCAACCGATTCCAGTCCTGCTTGAACTGGTCAGAGACATCCGTGACCGCACATTTGACGGCCGGCAGGGCCCACAGGGCCTTGAGCACGTCGGACGCTTCCCCGGCACGGGACTCCATCGGTTCCGTATTGGTCGAGGGAGCACTCCAACCGCAAGTGCCAGCCCCCTGCGCCGGGGGTGATGCGAAATAGTTGGGTGGTGGCGCGCTGCCTGTCGGGGGCACGAGATGCGGATTCCATAGCGAATTGATCTGCGACCAGTCCGGCGCGTACCACTGACTCCGCAGGCGATCGAATTCCAGACGGTATTGCATCGCATCCAGTTCGGCCTGGATCTTGGGATCCAATTTGAGCTGCGCGCCCTCGCCCAACAGGCCAAACGACCGAGGCTGCTGACCGTAAGTCAGTTGAAATGGTTCACCCATGATGTGCGACGTTTCTACAGACCCGGACCACATGCCATGTGTGACGGAAACCGAGGGGCATCGGAGAACCGCCACCGCGGATTCGAGGGAGAACCCGCTGGCGCTGTCAGAGGATTGTCGAACGGGGTCACGCAGAGTTGCGTGAATTCTGCCGGCGATCAGGAATTCGCGAATCCGTCTGAGGAAATCGTGAGCCCGGCGGCTGCGTGAGGAGTTGCGCTGAAGCTCGCCGCGGTGGCGGTCGTCCTGCCTCGCCACGTTGTCAGCCACGCCGCGCGATTGATATTTTATGTGGCTCGGGGGAATCCAGGCTCGCCGTCAGGCAGAACGTGACAGACAGACGGAGTCGGCAGCGATGGCACGAATCACATCCACCCTCAGTGCTGACAACTTGGGCGCGTCATCCGTAGGTAGACCTTGTGTCGCCACCCCGAGAGGCGTTCGGCCATCGCGTCCGGAACTGACTCACGTGCAGTTCACCACGGTGTCTTGTTGGCTGGGCACGGCACCGATCGCCGCCACTCGACGCGGGGTCTGCGCCGTTGAGTTGGGGGACGACGCTCCAGCGGTCAAGACCGAGTTCCGGCAGCGGTTCCCCGGAGTCACTGACTGCCATTTGGTGCCGGAGTTTGACAACTGGGCGGCGCGAGTGGAACGTGCGCTCGCGCAGGCGGCGCTCGGAGGGGAACTCTCCGCCGACACTGACGTACCGCTGGACTGGCACGGCACGCCGTTCCAGCAACGGGTCTGGCGGACGCTGCGCTGCATTCCGCATGGAGCGACCTGGACGTACGCTGAACTGGCACGTCAGATCGGCCAGCCGCGGGCAGTGCGGGCCGTGGCGACCGCCTGTGCGGCGAATCCGCTGGCAGTTCTGGTCCCCTGCCATCGAGTGGTGCGACAGGACGGGCAGTTGGCCGGCTACCGCTGGGGTCTGGACCGGAAACGGCAACTCTTGGGCAGTGAAGTTCGCTGAGCGCCGGTATCAGGCGACAATCTCGACCTAGTGACCGCCTGACCCGACTGGCTCGCACGGTGGCGAATTGATTTTCGCCATTGCTCTCCCGTTCCACGCGTCAAGCGACGTGACGGCCGAACGCGGCTTGTTTTGGCAGGGCCGGTGACGCTGCAAGACTCGTCACGGTTTTGGCCGATTGTTGGCTGCCAAGAATCTCATGCAAACCGGATCGGGAAAAGCGGAGCGTGCCGCCCTTGATGCCCTGCTGGCTGAACTTGATGTTCGTGAAAAACGTTGCTCTTGAGAGTCTCTATGGAAAAACAGTTTGTCGAACAATTCGTCAGTTAGGCTTGTAAAATCTAACGTCCAGAAATGCCGCCCGGCACTTCCAGATTCGTTTCTCAAGTGCGTCCTGTGGTTCTGGTGAATTCCACCAGTTCGAGTCCGTGAGTCGTTCGACCACTTTCTCCCAATAGCCATCGAGATCAACGCCCTTGGCGATCTCGAACTCTTCGCACAACTTGTCCCGGTTCTTGCTGTCGAGACACACGAAGTAATCAGGCCGTTTCATCGCTAACAGCCGAGTAGCAGTGGCGATGCCCGAATTCTCAAAGGCGTTGCGGAAGATCGACAGGTATCGGTCGAAGTGGTCTTGAGTTACTTCGCCTGTGAGCGGGATTTCGTCCAGAGCAGCAGAGATTTGGGGATTGTTGTCGTTGATCGCTTGTTTGAAATACCCGGCACCCTTCATGCTGCCGAACCAGAGCCAGTCCAATTGCTCTGTCCGACCAAAACCCGCAATGCCCTTTCGGGCTTCGTCACTCATGTCGTTGAAATGCGTGTGAACGGCAAAAAGCCTTCGGGCTTCCTCAAGAACCGCAAGGCGTCCTTCGGTCGTATGCTCCGTATCCTCCCTGACTGAGTTGAAGTATTCGGGCCAGTCAGCCACGAATAGCGGCACGTCCAGCGGAGAGCGTTTGGGCTTGGTGTCTTTCTCAGGTGGCGAGTATTTGCCGGATAGGGGACTCAATCGCCGCTGTTGCCGCTTCCAAATTGAGCGGTATGCCGCCAACTCTTTCTCGGTAAGACGCTTGCCATGAAGATTGAAATCCTCAAGTGCGTTGATGATCTCGCCGTGCGCCGTCGTCGCATCCGCATCGTTGTTGCCGAAAAGAACTGCGACCTCCGTGTTGTGAGAGAAGGCTCCGTGGGTGAAGTTCGGACTGCCGGTGACGCACTCCCAATTGCCATTCTCGTACTCGAAGAAGTAGAGCTTGGGGTGGAACACGCCGCTGGGGTTCATCACGAAACGCACAGCATCGTGATCCATGAAGGATGCGATGAAGTCAGGGTGCGTCTGGTAAAAATGAATTCCGACCGTGAGTTGCTGAATCTTTGCTTTGCATTCCTCAAGCACATGGAAGAGCGGAAAATCGTGCGAAGCCCACGCAACGGCCCATCGAAGCCGAGCGCATGAGCGGAGCAATCGCCTGATTTCACCTTCCGCTTCCTTTTGTGTTCTTAGGAACTTCATCGGTGACTCTTCCTCATATCCGTCTTCGCATCAACGACCCTTGAGTCGAACGACTCACTCATTCCTCGTGCTTCTCATTCTCGTAGATGAGTCGTCTCTTGGAGGGAGTGGCTTGGATTTCCCACGTTTGGCGGGCGCGAGATTCGGTCTACGACGTGAGTTCGATTTGGGATGCCATCTGGGATTTCGTGTTGTGTGTGGATGCGTGGTCGCCAATCGCAGAGTGCAAGCGGAAGCGATTGTACAGCGTCTCAATCCAGGCGAATAGACTCTGTCCGGCCTCGCTGCGCGTGGCAGGCGGCTTGTGATGCACGCTCATTCTTCAGCGTGGCGACGAGGCTTTCCATCTGCCTTCACGCTGCCGCAACTGACCCGTGATCCTCGCGGATCGGTCGGCGGGCACGCCTTGCTTCCCTGCGATTGCCGCGCCGGCTCGTCGAACACGTGATGCCATGCGCGCCAAGCGGTGCCTGATCGTGCTCGTTGGGGAATGTGCAGCCCGATGGCTCGTATCGCTTGCAATTCACACGCGACCGATTCGGGGCGGTGACCGGCAGCCACAACGTGGAAATCCGGCGGTCGGATGAAATGACGGGCAACGAGACGGCCATCCACAAGGTTGAAAGCGTGGAAGTGAAAAAGGGAGAAAACACGCTCGACTGGGATCTGCCCGCGACGGCCCAGAAAAAAGCCAAGGTACGACCGTAGCCGCCATGCCGGTCGACCAGGCTTCGCCGGGCAGCGACGTCGGGTCGCCCATCGCGGGGTGACGTTTGGTTGCCGCGGCAGCGAGGATTGCCGAGAATCGCGTTCTCGAAGTCCTGCGCCGCGACATCGCCACCTGCAGATGGGACCAAGGCCAGCATGAAGATCGCGGTATTCAGCACCAAGCCCTACGACCGGCAGTTTCTGGAAGCGGCCAGTGCCGGGAGCCTGCATGACATTGCCTGGACCTTCCTCGAAGCTCGGCTGGATGCCACGACCGTGGCGCTGGCGAATGGGCACACGGGGGTGTGCCTGTTTGTGAACGACGACGCGAATGCGGCCATTGTGTCGTCACTCGCGGCGGCAGGCGTCAAATCGATCGCGCTGCGCTGTGCGGGATTCAACAATGTGGATCTGCGGGCGGCAGCCGCGGCGGGTATTGAGGTGGCGCGGGTTCCCGCCTATTCGCCGCATTCCGTGGCGGAACACACCGTGGCGCTGATGCTGGCGCTCAATCGCAAAATCCATCGGGCCCACAACCGCGTGAGGGAAGGCAATTTCTCGCTGCAGGGGCTGATGGGCTTCGATTTTCACGGCCGCACGGTCGGCATTGTGGGCTGCGGAAAAATCGGCCGGTGCGTGGCCGCGATCATGAAAGGATTCGGCTGCCGCCTGCTGGGCGTTGATGCCCAACAGCATCCCGAAGCTCTTGAACTGGGCATTGAATTTCGATCGGTAGCCGAAGTGTTGCGCGATTCGGACGTCATCACCTTGCACTGTCCGCTGGTACCCGCGACCCGTCACTTGATTGACGCAGCCGCCATCGACGCGATGCGCCCAGGGGTCATGCTCATTAACACCAGCCGGGGTGCCGTTGTGGATGCCTCGGCGGTCATTCAGGGACTCAAGTCTGCCAAGATCGGGTCGCTGGGGCTCGACGTGTACGAAGAAGAGGCGGGGTACTTCTTTGAGGATCGCTCGGACACGATTGTGCAGGATGACGTGTTGGCGCGGCTGATGACGTTTCCCAACGTGCTGATCACCAGTCACCAGGCCTTTTTCACTCGCGAGGCGCTGGAGACAATTGCGGCGACTACGGTGCAGAACATCATTGACATGAGCGCCGGTCAGCCGTGCGCCAATCGCGTCGTGGCGTCGTAGACGGCCGTTTGCTCACGATGATGGGGATTGGGCTGCCGACGCAGACACTGTGGCCTGCGGTGTTTCTGTCGACTACGGAACGATGCGTTCCAGACGCAGATCGATTTCGCGGTCCACGAACGTCCATTCCTCGGTGTCGCGCAGCCGGCGGACCAGTTCGTCGAAAGCAGGCTCGGCGGCGGCGGCGAAATCGAACAGCGTGAGAAAATCGAAGGGGGCCTCCGCTGCCAGATCGCGGCAGTGATGCAGTCGCCGCGCGATGGCTGGGAGGTAGTCGAGACCGATGGCGACATGCGAGGATGTCTGCGCAAAGATGCGACGGCGTTCATCCTGCGTGAGCCCCCACCAGCGATCGTTC
>JBGSIP010000274.1:0-1758 GCA_041742495.1 Planctomycetaceae bacterium | reverse complement strand
ACTGAGCAAACGCGACTTTTTCGGCATGTGTCCAGTACTGGTGGTTGTGGTCCTTGAAGATGAGCTGGATATCCACGTGGCACACCAGCACCCCCTTCCCGCCTCCCGCCGCGTCGTGATAGAGCGTCAAGTCGTACGCGTCATTGGTTCCGAGAATGCCCACGGGGGAGGTCACGTCGGTTTCACGATAGGCAACTTTGGCACGATCGGGAGTCAGCATGGGAGGAGTACCTGATGAGCGAGGAGTTGGGGACCTCGAATGGGGGGAGGCTGTCGCCGCAACGGGACCTGCGGCCACCGGCATCAATTGGCGGCAGGGGCCCGGGAAACCAGCGCATGAGTGCCGCTGAGGAAACTCGACGCGGGAGTCCCAAGTGGATTATCGAGAGATTTCCCAGCCGGTTGCTTCCGCCCCATAAAATGTGGCTTTCGTTTCGCCAGGTCGCGATTCGGGAGGCCGAGACGACCGCCTGGCGGCGCGGTGATGTCCCTGTGATGGGGGCCGCACCTTGTTCAATTCTTCGCTGCCAGTCACTGGCATTCGGGCCGGCGGAACGCGACGATAGTCGGGCTCAGGCCTCTTGAAAGGGTTTCCGATGGCGGGTGCGCCGGCTGATTCGGATGTGGAAATTCTTCCGTCGAAACCTCGCGAAACTGGTGCCGTCCCACCCACGACGGATCAGACCGATGCGGATCTGCAATCTGCCACCATCATTGGCGAGCCGCCGCTGCCGCTGGAGAATTCCGGGGCCCCCGTGAGCACAGCCGTGCCGGGGAACACGATCGTCGGCCAAGTAAACGACACTCCGCCGGACGTGGACGTGCGGGGAATGACGTCCCTGCTCGAGGCGGCCAACTCTCTGCCCGCTCACATTCCCCCACGGATGGGCGAATTCCGGCTGCAAAAGCTGCTGGGTACCGGAGGCATGGGGGAGGTGTTTCTGGCCCGGCAGGATCACCTCGATCGGCCGGTGGCCATCAAGACGCTCAAGCCAGAATTGGCCCGCCGGCCCGATTTCGTCAAGCGGTTCTACCGCGAAGCGTATCTCATGGCGAAAGTTGAGCATCCGCACCTGGTCCGCTGTTATGCCGTGGGCGCAGAGGGAGAACTGCACTACGTCGCGATGGAATACATCAACGGCGAAAGCGTGCAGGATGCCCTGTACCGACTGCGCAAACTGTCGGTGGCGGATGCCGTGGGCATTTGTGTCTGTGTGGCGGAAGCCTTGCGGCACGCGTATGCCGAAGGGATGGTGCATCGCGACATCAAGCCGGACAACATCCTGTTGTCGCACCGTGGTGATGTGAAACTGGCGGACCTCGGCCTGGCCAAGCTCGTCGACGACGAAATGGGTTCGACTCAAACCGGAGTCGGCATGGGGACGCCGCTGTATATGGCCCCCGAGCAGGCCACCAATGCCAAGCATGTCGACCATCGGGCCGATATCTATGCGCTGGGAGCCACGCTGTATCATTTGCTCACCGGTCAGGCACCGTTCAGCGGCGATTCGGTCATGGTGCTGCTGAAGGCCAAGGAAAAGGGGCAGTTTGTGCCCGCCAGCCGGCTCAACCGGGACATTCCCGAACGGCTGGATCTGGTGCTCGACCGCATGCTGGCCCGCGATGCCGCGCATCGACATCGAACGTGGGATGAAGTGATTGCCGATCTGCAATCGGTCGGACCGTGCGCCCGGCGTCCCAGTTTTTGTGCGGAAGTGGCGGCGGCTCCCGGCTCGGCAGCACCCGCGTCGTCAGCCC
>JBGSIP010000273.1:0-2348 GCA_041742495.1 Planctomycetaceae bacterium | reverse complement strand
GCTGATGACCATTGGAGGTCGCCTCGACTCAGTGAACTTGGGCACGCTGCTGCAGGAACTGGATGCGGCGATTGGTCGTGGCTGTCAGCGGGCTGTGATTGCCTGGTCCCCGGATGCACCTGCGGTCGAACCGACAGTGGCCAGTTGGCTGCCGATGGCGATTGCGAAACTCGGACGGACAAACTTGTGGGTGGCCGATTCCACACTGCAACTGCCAACCGGGTTTCGGGAACTGCATTTTGCGGTATCGAACGATGTGATTGGGAAATTCCGTGCAACGCCGCGGGCGCGACGCTCATTCGTGCATCCCTCCGTGGAAGAGGCCGTCTCGACCGCCTTGCAGGCGCCTTATCGAGCCGTGTCGCGTGACGTGGTGATGCGGGAGCTGACCAATGGACATCGGCTGTCACGGCTGGCTGCTTTGCAGTACGGAGCGGATCGTCTTTCCGCCGAAGACGCTGGACTGGTGATGCGACTGCTGCGGGCCGATGATCCGGTGTTACGGCGGGGGGCTGTGGCGGCGCTGGCCTATTTTGACGGCCCAGAAACGGCGTCCACTTTGAGAGACATTGTTTTGGGTGGGGACGAAGCCTTGGTGCCGGTGGCCGTCGCTAGTCTGGTCGCTCAGGATCGTCCCGATCGCCGCGACGTGATGATGGAGTTGTGGAGCACGGGAGACGCGATGCGGCAATCGCACCTCATTCGCGGCATGACCTCGGCCCCGCATGACGCGTGGATTGAACCGCTGGTCTCCTGCGTGCAGTCGGAGAGCACCAGTGAGGAGTTGCGGATCGAAGCTCTGAAAGCGCTGGGAGACTTGGGTTATCCCGAATTAGCGGACTTGGTCTCCTTTGCGCTGACACACTGGTCGGCCGGGGCACGCTCGAGCGTGTTCAGTCTGGGTGTGGAACTGGAGCACGCCGATGTGCAGGCCGCTATTCAGGCCTACGTCGCGGCAGAACTGCAAACCTCGCCGCCAAACAGTGCCGTCATTTCGTACATCCGGCGGCGGAGGTGTCCCGAGTTGATCAGGGCACTGGAACCGTGGACGCGGAAGACGGTCGATGCCGCGTCCCGGTCGAACAACGATCGCAGCAGCTATGACCGGACCCGGCTGATCGAATTCTGGGGCGAACTGAACGACCGCGATCTGCTGGAGGAGTTGCGGCCACAGTTCGCGACCATGGTCGACTCCGAACGGGCAGCGTATCTCAAGGCTCTGCGGGATGTGAACTCTCCGCTGTTGCTCGATCTGACGCGCGAAGC
Organism: Planctomycetaceae bacterium; assembly: GCA_041742495.1. GTDB lineage: Bacteria > Planctomycetota > Planctomycetia > Planctomycetales > Planctomycetaceae > JBGSIP01. The sequence continues at coordinate 1,082 of JBGSIP010000273.1, read as the reverse complement.
GATTGGCGGCGACGACATATCGCTGGCCAAGATTGCCGCCGACGCACTGGGGTATTCGCGGCTGCCGGGCACGCTTGGAATACTCATGGAAGCGGCCGAAGGACCCCGGGAGTACGACCAGCGGTACAGCCGCATCTGCCGAGCACTCGCGACGAGCCGCATGTCGGCTGCTTATGAGTGCCTGGTGCGGGTGCGTGATCGTCAGGACGACGCACAGAAATCCAGCGCGGCCCGTGTGGCACTGGAGGCGATGTATCAGCGGCTCCCCGGCTATCGACCGTTTGCGATGGGGCAATCGCTGTATGAACAGGATCGGCAGGATGACGCCTTGGAACACTTGGGCATGGCGATCAAGCTGAGTCCAGAAATTCCCGAAGCGTGGCGCTACCGCGGCATGGCGCACGAACGGCTGGGGGACTACACGGCGGCCATTGCCGACTACGAACAATGGCGACTGCGAGAGCCCTTCCTGCCAACCCCGCTGGCAAGCCTGGCGAGTGCGCGCATCCAACTGCGCGAGTTTGCCACCGCCGTGAGTCTGTTGACCCAGGCCATCCATCTTTCGCCCGATGTGTCGACATTGTACTCCAGCCGGGCGCACGCATTGAACATGCAGGAGAAGTACGACGCCGCGGAAGCCGACTATCGTCGGGCTCTGGAACTGGATGGGAATCAGCACATGGCGATTACCGGCGTGGCGCTGTGCATCGTCTCGCGTGGGGATCACGCCAGCGCCGTGAAGATGGTGGAAGAACGGCGGGAAGATTTCGCCGAAGACGAAATCTTTCTGTACAACGTGGCGTGTGTGTACTCGCGGTCGTATGGCGTGGTGTCGGCCGCAGAAACAGCCGATCCTTTGTTGGCGACGGACTACCGCCAAAAAGCGATTGCCAACCTGCGTCAGGCCATCGAGCGGGGCATGGTCGACCGCGCCTGGATGCGGGACGACCCCGACCTGGTCCCTCTCCGCGGGACGCCGGAGTTTGACGCGATCCTGGCCCCGGAACAGCCCGCCAACGGCGAACAGGGAGTGGGCTTCAAGCGACTGCTGCCGCAGTGGCAGCCACTGCGGAATCCCGTGG
>JBGSIP010000272.1:0-8490 GCA_041742495.1 Planctomycetaceae bacterium | reverse complement strand
GTGCTCACCGGCAGCGCGGGAATGGTCTCCAGCAGCGCGGGTTCCGCGAGAGGGGCGTCCAGAACGGGGAAATCGCCCGCCCGGGTAACGGCAGGAGCGAGACAAACCAGACCGGCCAAAACCGGCAACCAGGCCAGACGTTTCATTGCTTCCTCCATGAAGTGCCACTGAAACCGGTGTGAGTCCGGCCTGCCGGAGCAGCCAGACTCCCGCCAGTCGGACCGTCGCAGTACTGGCCCCATCTTCGCGCCAGAATGCGAATTTCGAGCCACCCTCCGCCGCCACAACGTCGCGACAGCGGTACGAATCGCGAGGGGCCATCCATGGCCTCCGGGCAGGCATTCCTCGCCTGACGATCCGCGTGGGCATTCGAATGGCCGTGCGTTTCCAAGCGAACTGCCTTGTTCGCCCAGCATCGCCCGACCGTCCGATCTGGCCCCGACTCATCGTTATCTTCGGCATGGTTTCTTCGCTTCCTCCGCCACAATTCCTAGGCTCCGTACAATCGTTGCGGCCGATAACCTCCCCACAACCGGAAAATCTTGCCACGCTTGCCATGTCTGCGCACGCACTACAATGCAAACCCCCCTGCCACCGGCGAAACGCGTTTCTGCCGGCGAGAGTGAACAGGCGATAACATCCCGCAGGCGGCGATTGTCGCGTTCTGTCGTGACCGCCCCGCGAGCTATGCCCGGCATCTGCTGTGCGGACTGTTCCCCGGGCGTCATCTGGCTGATTCCGTGTTGATCTAGTTTCTTGTCCGTTGATGAATGGGACCCGCGTCGATGGCGAAAACTCGTCGCCCGCAAGCAGACTCCGCTCCCGAACCGGAACGTGTCTCCGTCCAGTACGTTTCGATTGCCGATGAAACGCGTCGGCGGTACCTGAACTACGCCATGTCGGTCATTCAGTCGCGCGCCCTTCCCGACGCGCGCGATGGCCTCAAGCCCGCCCAGCGCCGCATTCTCTATGCGATGTACAACGACCTTCGGCTGACCCCCGATGCCCAACGCCGCAAGTGCCAGAAAATCTGCGGCGATACCACGGGCAACTATCACCCGCACGGCGACGACGCGGTCTATGAGACCCTCGTGCGAATGGCGCAGGACTTCACCTTTCGTGAGCCGCTGGTGGATGGTCAGGGAAACTTTGGTTCCAACTCCGGATTTCCGGCGGCGGCCCGCCGTTACACCGAGGCCCGCCTCACCGCGATCGCTACCGAGTTGATGAGCGAACTGCGGTTTCAAACGGTGGACTTCCGCAACAACTACGACAACACGCGACAGGAACCGGTCGTGTTTCCGGCCCGGTTTCCCCATCTGGTGGTGAACGGCACCCAGGGGATCGCCGTCGGTCTCGCCACCAGCATTCCGCCACACAATCTGGGCGAGATCATCAAGGCCTGCATTCGGCTGATCGAGAACCCGCGCCTGTCAGTGGCAGAACTGACACGCACCATCAAAGGGCCCGACTTTCCGCTGGGGGGCCGCTGCGTCACTGATAAGGCCGACCTGCAAAAGATGTACGAGACCGGCCGCGGCTCCATTCGCATTCGCGGAGAATGGAGTCTGGAAAAGCCCGCCCAGCCTCGTGGCAATCCCCGCATTGCCATCACCAGCGTTCCGCCCGATGTCGCCACCGTGCCGTTGCTGGAAACCATCGGCGCCTTGGCCGAGACCCGCAAGCTTCCTCAGTTGCAAGCGGTAGTCAACGAATCGAGCCTCGAGCACCCCATTCGGCTGGTGCTGGAGATCCGCGACAACAGCGACGCAGAAGCCGTCATGGCGTACCTGTTTCGGCATACGTCGTTGGAACAGAACTTCTCCTACAACGCGACCTGTCTGATTCCGGACGAAAAGGGGGTGCTGATTCCGCGGCTGCTGAGTGTGGCGGAAATGCTGCAGCACTTTCTTTCTTTCCGCCTGACCACCGTCAGACGGCGGTTTCAATATCTGCTCGATCAACTGCGCCGCAGGATTCACATCCTCGAAGGCTTTGCGATCATCTTTGATGGATTGGACAAAGCCCTCAAGCTTATTCGCGCCAGCCAGGGCAAAGCAGACGCCGCACAAAAACTGATGGCCGCCTTTCCCCTCGATGCCGAACAGACCAATGCCATCCTGGAACTGGCGCTGTACCGCATCTCCTCGCTGGAAATCGACGATATTCGCGCGGAGCTGGCAGAAAAGTCCAAAGAGGCCCGGCGACTCGAGGGCATCCTGAAGTCCGAAACCAAGCTCTGGTCCGTCATTCGTGAAGAACTGGAAGAGCTGGACAAGACCTATGCCACCAAGCGCCGGACACAGGTCGGCAGCTCGGAAGAGATTCAGGAGTTCGACGCGTCCGCCTATATCGTCCGGGAGAACACCAATGTGGTGCTGACGCGCGACGCCTGGATCAAACGCGTCGGAAGGCTGCAGTCATTGGAAAAAACCCGCACCCGGGAGGGGGATGCCGTCATCAGCGTCTGCCCCGGCAGCACGCTCGACCACGCGATATTCTTTGGCAGTGACGGCACCGCCTTCACGCTCCCCATCGACCAGATTCCACCGTCCACCGGATATGGCGAACCGCTGTCCAAGCATGTTCGCCTGAAGGATGGCGTGAGCATACTCACCGCCATCACAACGGACGAACGCTTCACCGAAGCGGACTATGAAATCATCGGCAGCACTGAAACGGGACCGCTACTGCTGATTGCCACCGCGAGTGGACAAGTCATGCGTCTGCCGCTGGCCCCGTTTCGTGTCGCTTCGACCAAAGCCGGCCGCCGCTATTGTCGCCTGCGCAGTGACGATCGCGTGGTGGCCTGCGAACTCATTCGCGGCCATGAAACGGCGTTTCTCATCAGTCGACAGGCCCGCCTGATCCATTTTTCCCTGGACGATGTCCCCATCCTCAACGGTCCAGGGATTGGGGTCCGCGGCCTGCGGATGGAATCTAGCGACGAACTCTTGGGCCTGCGGCTGCTGTCAACCCCCTCAGACAGTCTGCGCGTCATCAACGAAAATGACCGCGAACTCGCGTTTGGACAGGCGAAGTACACCGTCACTTCCCGCGGCGGAAAGGGCTGGAAAACCAGTCAGCGCACCAGCCTGAAGGCGATTGTTCAACCGCCGATTGAACTGGTGGACTGGGCGACACTGGAAGCCGAAGGGTGATCGCGGTCGTTCGCGGGAGTGCTGCCGCTGCCGTTGAGTTCTTGTTCCAGCCGCTGGCGAATGGCGAGCGAATTCCTGGCTGAGCAAGTCGGACGTTCTTCTTTCACGGGATGACATACAGATATGGCAAGCAGTTCGTACCAGGCCAAAGACATCGAAGTTCTCGAAGGGCTCGAAGCCGTCCGTCGGCGCCCCTCGATGTACATCGGCGGTGTCGACGCGCGCGGTCTGCATCACCTGCTGTGGGAAATTGTCGATAACAGTGTCGACGAATTTCTGGCCGGTCATGCCAACAGCATTGATGTGACGCTGCACAAAGATCTCTCCAGCCTCACCATCAGCGACAACGGGCGCGGAATTCCCGTCGACATGCACCCCAAGTACAAGAAGTCGGCACTCGAAATCATTCTGTGTACGCTGCATGCGGGGGGCAAATTTTCCGACAAGAACTACGCCCGCAGTGGTGGATTGCACGGCGTCGGCTCGAGTGTGGTGAACGCACTCTCAACCGAAATGCGGGCCAACGTCTACCGCGATGGCTTTGAATGGGCGCAGACGTATCATCGCGGCGTTCCTGCGGGCCCCGTGAAAAAACTGCGCCCATTTCGCGGGCATGGCACGACCATCTTCTTTCGGCCCGATGACGACATCTTCCGCCGCACGCTGTTCAGTGCGGACACCATCCGTCAGCATCTGGAAGACATCGCCTACATTCACGCCGGGCTACAGATCAAGTTCTCGGACGAAGACAAAAAGGAAACCGTCACCTTCCATCAGCCGGCCGGCATCAGCGCCTATCTCGACAAGCTGATGGTGGAAGAGAAACGCAAGGCTGTCCATGAAACCGCATTTGTCGCCAGCCGCGACGAAAAGGACGCCAAAGTCGAAGTGGTCCTCAAGTGGACCGAATCGACCGATGAGCAGTGTCGCAGCTATGTGAATGGCATCCGCACGCATGCGGGCGGCACACATGTCAACGGGCTGCGGTCGGGACTGGCCAAAGCGCTGCGCAACTACATGGACGTCCACGACATCAAACCCAAGGGGGTGACGATTTCGACCGACGACATGCGCGAAGGAACGCTCGCCATTCTCTCCGTGTTCCTGGGCGACCCCATGTTTCAGGGACAGACGAAAGAACGACTCAACAACCCGGAAACCGCGAACACCGTGGAAAGCCTCGTCCGTCCGGCGCTCGAACAATGGCTCAATGCGAATCCGAGCGTCGCCGATGCGATTATTGGCCGAGTCATTCTGGCCGCCCGGGCCCGCGCTGCCAGCCGCGATGCGGCCGCCGAAGTGCGCCGCAAAACGCCCGGTTCCCGGAAACTCAATCTCCCCGCGGCCCTCATGGACTGCCAGTCACATCATCTGGACGATAGCGAGCTGTTTCTGGTCGAAGGGATTTCGGCCGCCGGTACGGCGGGCATGGCTCGCAATCCCAAATTCCAGTCGGTACTGCCACTGCGCGGCAAAGTGCTCAATACCGAAACACTCACCACTGCCAAGGCGCTCGACAATCAGGAAATCAACGATCTGGTGCAGACGTTGGGGACCGGGATTGGAAACGACTTCGATATCAATCGGCTGCGCTACGGGAAGATTGTCCTGCTGATGGATGCCGATAGCGACGGCTATCACATCACCACCCTGTTGTTGACATTCTTCTTCCGCCATATGCGTGAACTGATCCGCCAGCAGCGGTTGTTCATTGCCATGCCCCCTTTGTACCGGCTGATCGTGGGGAAAGAATCCATCTATGCCCACGACGACGCCCACAAGGAGGCCATCCTTGCATCGCTCCCCGCCAATCGAAACGTCGAAATTGGACGCTTCAAGGGACTGGGTGAAATGGATGCCGAACAATTGCGCGAGACCACTCTCGACCCCCGCAAACGCACACTGCTGAAGGTGGAGATCGAAAGTCAGGTCGAAGCGGAAGGGGTCTTCCACCAACTCATGGGCAAAGACGCCAGCGAGCGCTACCGCATCATCATGGCCGAGGCGAGTTTCGCGGACGACCTCGACGTGTGAGATTCACCACACGCCGATTGCCGGCTCAACTGCCGAAGGGATCGGCAGGTTTGGCAGCCAACTTGTGAGCGGGCTCCGTCGACGACACGGGTGGCACCGCCAGCGGCTGCGCCGCGCCATTCGAGCCGATGATCAGCACTGCATGCGATAGATTGCGCGACCGCTGAACGGGACCGGTCGGCGTCAATACCGAAGCGGCCGCATGTGCGGTAGCGACGGGATTGGTCACCGAGGGCACCGCCGCAGGAAGGGCTTGCACATCAATGGCGGCGGTCACAGCTTGCCCGTTCATCGTGCGGGGCGTGGTCGCCGCGACCGCACGAAACTGCGGGGCTGAGCAGCCGGCATCTCGCGACTCTCGGCCCGCCGCAGTCAGACCGGTATCGGGACTCTGCAACCGCACGACGGGATCAGGTGCGATGCCGGAACCAAACGTGCCCAAGGCCGCCACTTGCTGGCCACTGCCCTGCCTGCTGCGCGGTTGCGGGCGGTCTGCCACGAGCCACTCGCCCCAATCGTCCTCCAGCGTTTCCACCTTTTTAACGCCATAGTGACGCGACAGCGCGGCATCCCAGTTGTCCTGCATGCCATCCTGCATGAACTGCAGAAACTTTGCCTCGCCCCCTTGGGCCACCAGGTATTCCGTCAGCAGATAGCCTTCGGCATACAGCGACATCACGTCGCGCATATCGCGGGGATACTCGGCAATGGCAAACAACTGTCGCAGCGGAATTTGCCGCCCTTCCCGTCGCACCTGCTGCAGAATCGAAATCTGCTTGGCCTTTTCGGAGGGATGCTCAATCAATGTCGAGGCCCCTTCGTCGGCCCAGCGCGGGAGCGGACGACGAAAGTGGCAAGCCAGGACCGTGTGTGTGATTTCGTGCGGCAGCACAGAATCGAGAATGCGGTCGTAAGGGCCGTTGACGTTCATTCGCCAGCCGAACACTTCGCCATTGGAGAACGAAAACGTCGTGTCGCCGCTGGCACCCATCCGGCCGACGTTCACTCGCACGGGACACCGCTGTGACCAAGGCCGCATCGTGGCACCCAGCCACTGCAGAGCCAGTTCGCGGCGATAAGCCTCGGCTCGCTCACCCACCTCTTTGGCCATCTCAGCCGTGGGAGCCGAGATCACGAAATTCTCGGTCGTGTACGTCTCCGCGGCGAGCGCCGCAGAGGACAACAGCAACAGCATGACCAGGGTGCCAGAGCCCAGGGCCGAGCGCATGGCAGACAATGTTCGCAGCATCAGGGAGTCCATTCCCGGGGGGGCTGTCGCTCTGTTTGTGTCGCCAGGGACGTCGGCAAGCCAGACCAGCGTCTGTGATGGAGTCGATGGCGAATCCTTCGCTCAACTCCACCGCGATGCGCGGCACCCTAGATTGGGAGAGCGGGCTGCGGCAAGGCCACAATTCTCCGCGACTCCCCGCGAAAGCCACTAGGCAATTGCAGTGCCAACAGCGGAGATTTCGCAGAATTTCTTGCCCGCCAGCAACGAAGTGCGGAAAATCCTAAGCGAGTCCGAATCCGCGTAGACGGGAACGGCTATGCAAGCGGCGGGCCGCGTTGTCAAACTTGCAACAAAATTGCAGGAATCACAATGCCCGCGTGCAGCCCCACAGTCTCTCTACGCCACCGTGATTCGAACGCATGGCGACCTGCACCGCAGAATTCGGCGGTCAACTGGCGTCGCGCGATGCCAACGCCACGACCGACACGTATTGCGAACGGTCCAATTCTGACTGCGACTCCCGCGAGACCCGAGCGGGCCACAACGCCGCGACCGTCTGCCGCAACTGCGCAATGAGCGGAGGGCAAGACTGGCAGGACTCCAGATGCTGCTCGACGGCCAGCGTCTGCGTCCGGTCGAGGCGACCATTCACGTAGTCCCGCGCCAGACCATGGACTTGCTCGCAGGTCAACGACTCAACAGATGGGGGGACGAGCATCCACGACCCCAGTCCCACCGCCAGCATCAATACAGCCGCCGTGCCAACTTTAGTGGCCTGCCGCAGAAATGCCTTCCGCCGCAGTCTGTGGCGGGCTGCCGACAGCGTTCCCGCGGGAACGGGTTGCCAGTCGCTCTCAGGAGGGACCGAAGCTGGTGATGAATTCATGAGAGGCCCCTTTCAGCAATCGTCCGTCGTGAGACGTTCAGCCATCGCCGGAATCCACCCGGCCGTCCATTTCGCACACACCGCCAATGGCTCTGCAGAATGACTGCTTCCACTAAAAAGTAACATCGATTCGGAGACGAATTTGTGAGGCAGTTCACAAAGCGAACACGATTTGATGATTCGAGGGCTCGCGCGGGGCAATTTTCGTCTTCCCAAGAGTGTCGCCGACCGTCGAGGCTCAACGCAGCTACGCAGAACTCGGTTTCAGCACGGGCGGCCGCTGCCCGACACTGTCTGCCAGCAGTGCCATCTGGGAGATCACCAGCCGTTTCCGCTGCACCCGAATCCAACCGCTCCGCTGCAGCTCGCCGAGCCCGACCGTCACGGATTCACGCGTGCTGCCAATGAGGTTTGCCAGTTCCTGGTGCGACAGGGCAATGCCCAATTCGACATCGCCCCGGACCTGCCGGCCGTAGCGTTCGGCCAATTCCAGCAGCAAATGCACCAGTCGGTCGCGGTGCGACTGAAACAGCAGTGATTTCAGCCGCCGCTCCACCCGCAGGCGGCGGAAACCAACCAGTCGCGTAATTGCAAACGCGAGTTCCGGTCGCTGCTGGACGAGCGATTCCAGGGCGCGGGCCCGAATGCGCACCAGTTGGGTTCGCTCCATCGCTTCCGCAAACTCTTCGCGCGGTCCGGGAGCGACCACGGACAGCTCGCCAAACAGTTCCCCAGGATCGACAAACGCCAGACTCGCCTCTTTGCCGTCGGGTGTCACAGTGTAGAGTCGAATACGCCCTTGAACGACCAGAAAGACCTCGTCCGCCACTTCCGCCGGCAGGTAGACAATCGATTTGCGATCGAACCACCGCGCCTGTGACGTCTGTTCCAACTGCGCCAGGTCCGGTTCGCTCAGGCGGCAAAACAGCGGGCTGCTTTTGAGATACCACAGGCGATCACGCATCACAGGTACACGCTGATTTCACCAGGAGATGTCGATTCTTCTGCGGACACGAAGTCTGCAACAGTGCGCGGCAACGTTGAGCGCCAACAGTGGACAGGGTGACGTAGCCAACCGGTTCCTGTCTTACCAGATTCTCGCCAAATGTGCCCACCTGCGGACGCGCGGACCACACCGGCGGCCACTGGCAGTCCCTGCCGGGGCACACCGGGAGCGG
>JBGSIP010000271.1:0-4237 GCA_041742495.1 Planctomycetaceae bacterium | reverse complement strand
AGCCGCGTATCGTCGGCCGCTGACCGCGGAGGAGCAGCAGGCCTGCCTTGATCGCTGGTTTGCTGCCACGGACGACAAGCAACTCGCGGTGCGATTGAGTGTGGCCAGCGTGCTTTCGTCGCCGCATTTTTTGTATCCAGTGCCGGACTTTGGGGCCCGTGATTCGCGTGCGGTGATCTCTCGATTGGCGATCAGTCTGTGGGATTCCCTCCCCAGCGGAGACTTGTTGAAGCAGGTTCACGAGGGGGCCGAACCAACGCGTGAAGACGTGGCCGCTTGGGCGGAGCAAATGCTGCAAGATCCGCGGGCCCGGGCGAAGGTCCGAGACTTTGTGGAAGCCTGGCTGAAGCTCGATCAGATTCGCGAGTTGTCCAAGGATGGCGGAGAGTTCGCGTTCTTTTCGCGCGAGACGGCGGCCGCCATGAAGGAATCGCTGTTACTGTTTGTCGAAGAGGTGATCTGGAGCGAACGTAGCGATTTCCGGGATCTGTTTCGCTCACCAGAGCTGTATGTCAACGGGCATCTGGCACCGCTATTGAACCCGAAGGCAGACGCGGGCGCGGGCAGCGACGTCGAATCGGCTGCCGGGGAGTTTGTGCGGGTGTCGTTTCCGCCCGAGCAACGGGCCGGCTTGCTGTCGCATCCGTATCTGATGGCAGGCTTTGCGTATTCCCGGGAGAGTTCGCCCATTCATCGCGGCGTGTTTGTGGCCCGCAATTTGTTGGGGCGAGAATTGCGTCCCCCGCCGGTCGCCGTGGCGCCGCTGTCGCCAGATGTGACACCCGAGTTGACCACTCGCGAACGAGTGATGTTGCAGACCGATGCCGAGGCGTGCCGGTCCTGCCATGTGATGATCAACGGGCTGGGCTTCAGCCTGGAGAACTTTGACGCGATTGGACGTTTTCGCGACGAGGACAATGGCAAGCCGGTTGACTCCACCGGAGACTATGTCACCACGAGCGGGGACCGCCGACAGTTCTCCGGCGTGCGGGATCTCGCAGAGTTTGTGGCCGACAGTCACGAAAGCCGTCGGGCGTTTGTGATCTATCTCTTTGAGCATTTGAGCAAACAGCCACTGGCCGCGTATGGCGCTGATGCTGCGGATCGCCTGGCGGACGAATTTGCCGCGGATGGCTTTCACATTCAACGACTGATCGTGCGGATGGCGGTGATGATCGCTCTGCCGGAGGTACCGGCGTTGTCTGCTGCGAGCGTTCCTGCTTCACAGCCGTAGCGTATGGGATTACCAACTTTGACCAAGGCCAGGAACATGACATCTCGACGCGATTTTCTCCGCGAGTTCGGGCTCAGTGCGGCCGTCCTGCCGTTTGTGCTGAATCTTCCCTCTCTGGGCTGGGCGTCCACGCGGCGTGAACGGCAGCGGTTGCTGATTGTGTTCAGCCCCAACGGCACGATGCCCGAGTCGTTCTGGCCGCAGCGGACTTCAGAGGAACATCCCACGCTCGAGCTGCCCGCCATCCTCCAGCCGCTGGCGGAGTTTAAGGATCAACTGATCACGCTACGTGGCGTTTGCGATCAGGTGCAGGGGGACGGCGACAACCACATGCGCGGCATGGGTTGCCTGCTGACCGGTGTGGAACTGTTTCCGGGCAACATTCAAGGGGGCAGTCACACCCCTGCGGGCTGGGCCAGCGGGCATTCCATCGATCAGGAAATTCAGCGATTTCTGCAGCGAAATCCCGACACGCAAACCCGGTTTGGCAGTCTGGAGTTTGGTGTCGCGGTGTCGGATCGCGCGGATACCTGGACCCGCATGATTTATGGCGGCGCGAATCAGCCGATTGCTCCGCTGGATGATCCGTACCAGATGCTCAACAAGCTCTACGGTCAGGCGCAAGATCGGGAGTCTTTGCGCAGTGTGCTCGACGTGGTGCAGTCAGACCTGGCCAAGGTGCGGTCGCTGGTCAGTCAGGCCGATCGTCAACTGCTGGACGAACACACGACGTTTGTGCGACAGATGGAACAGCAACTCGCCGCAGATGCGCAGCCGGGGCTGGACCATGCGATTCCGCAACTGGAACCCGGCGTACGCGATCGCAACGACAACATTCCCCGCATTAGCCGCATGCAGATCGAACTGATTGTCAGCAGCTTTGCAGCGGACTTTACCCGCGTGGCGAGTCTGCAGTACACGAACTCGGTGGGGCAGGCCAAAATGCACTGGCTGGAGATCGACGAGAGTCACCACGAACTCTCCCACGAGCCCGATTCGAACGCCGCGGCGGTCGAGAAACTGGTTCGCATCAACCAGTGGTATGCGGGGGAAATCGCCCATTTGGCGCGGCGACTGGCGGAAACCCCCGAACCGGGCGGCAGCGGATCATTGCTGGATCACACGCAAATTCTGTGGGTGAATGAATTGGGCAAAGGGAACTCGCACACGCTCAACGATATCCCGGTGGTGCTGCTGGGGGGCGGACTCGGGTTCCGCGGTGGTCAGTCACACGAGTTTTCTTCCGTGCCGCACAACCGCCTGCACGTCACACTGGCCAATGCCTTTGGCCACGAGATCCGCGAATTTGGCAAACCGGACTTCTGCACCGACGGTCCCCTGACGGGACTGACGTGACGAAGAATTGATCCCGACTCCGCTGGGGCCCGGTGCGCGAGGCCGGGCGCGGGATGACCGTGCAGCGAACAGCAGGACACCACCAAGAGCGCGCCGTGGACTGCCCGGTGATCTTTGTTGACGCTGCAGAAAACTTGTGACAGGCTATTCGCTGTCTGGCAGTTCGTAAGGCGGGATGATGTGGTGCACGTCCAGCATCAGATTGTAGTACGCGCCTGGTTCCAGAGGCACCGTTCCTGCGAGGAGCATGTTAAACGCCAGTGCGATCGTGCAAATGCACTGCCGCTCGATGCAGACTCCGACAAAGGAAAACGGGAAGGCAATCAGTTCCCGCTGCGGCGAAATGATGGCGACTTCCGGGAATTCGTCATCCACCACAACGTCAGCCCAGTACCAGTTGAACTGACGTTTCAGTTGCGAACCCCACAAGGCTCCCAACAATACCGGCGCATCTTCGTTGCCGGCCATCGGCGTCGGCTGTCCGAGTGCCAGTGCCACGATGGCTTCGTTGACTTTCGCAATGATCTCAGCGGCCGAGTGCTGGTCCAAATCGATCTGCAGAAGGGGAGCGGCCTCCGCAACAGCCCCGTCGATCAGCGCCAATTGTTCTTCATCGGGGGCAGATTCAACAACCTTCATAACGGGCTTTCTGGCGAGGCAATGGGCTGTTCAGAGAGATCGCTGGATCGTCGGAGCGCCTCGGCTCGCTCAAAGACTTCGCGCAAGCCCGGCAGACAACACTGTGTCCGATTGGTACGTCACGTGTCCAGCACGAGCAGCGGCAAGACCGGCCCGGTGTGGACGATACCGTAGCCGGGTCTGGCGGGCTCAGAACGACAGTGTCGCGGCGGTGATGTCGCTAGCCAGTTGAGCGGCGAGTTCGGCGGGGGACTCGAATTTGCGGACGTCCCGGAGGCGGCGCAAAAAGGCCACCCTCAGCGTCTGTCCGTAGATGTCCCCCGACCAGCCAATGATGTGCACTTCCACTTTCGCCTGGGCGTCGGCAAACGTCGGTGTGCCGCCGATGTGAATGGCGCAGGGGAAGTCGCGATCGTCGAGGGTGATTCGTCCCGCGAAGACACCGCTGCCAGGCACCAGCGTTTCAATCCGACTGAGATTCGCGGTGGGGAAGCCCAGCGTGCGTCCACGTGCGGCCCCCGCCACGACGGTCCCGGTGATCTGGTAGGGCCAGCCGAGCATGGTGGCTGCAGTATCGACGTCCCCTGCGGCGAGCGCCTGTCGAATGGTGCTGGAGGAAATAGCGCGGCCTGCGACATCAATCGCGGGGACAATCGTCAGCCGAATCTCGTGTGGCTCGCACAGTTCACGCAGTACGTCGATGTTGCCCGAGCGGTTCTTGCCAAAGTAAAAGTTTGAACCTTCGACCATCGCCCGGGCCATGAGGTGGCCGCGAACGACATCGTGAAAGAACTCGGTGGCCGTCAGTCCCAATAGCTCCGGCGTGGTCCGCAGCACGACCAGTGCATCCACGCCCAAGTCACGAAAGGCGGCCACTTTCGCGGCCAGTGACATCAGCCGTGGCGGGATGCGGTCGGGGGCCAGCAGGGTGAGCGGCGGCGGATCAAACGTGACCACCACGGCAGGGCCTCCTACCCGCGTCGCTTCCCGCTGCAACTCTGCCACGAT